>NZ_CP039144.1:300000-395494 GCF_013343215.1 Acinetobacter sp. 10FS3-1 | reverse complement strand
TGAGTATACCATTGAGTCGTAGGATCAAACCAAATCGAGATATTTCCATGATTTATTAATGTTCGGTTATAAGCGGACCAATTCGTTGTTCTATAGATTTTGGGTGTAGGCTTATTCATTTTGAAATTATATTGCTGAACAGACCTTCTTGGATAGGTTTGTACAACAAAGCCCTTTCTCGTTATTCCTTTGAACAGAGAATGTTAATATGCTCTAAAATAATATAAATTATTTTGCCTCAACACCCTCACTTGCTGTATGAGTTGTTGAAACCCAATCTTCCCACTGGTCAGCTAATAAGTCTTTCATATGTGAGCTTGGTTGCTTTCTCCAAATTTCCTCCCACCAATAAGAGGGTTGAGTGTGACGAAGAATAGCTAAAGGATGCACGTATAATTTACGAAGTTCATTAAATTTTTCTTTCTTCATTAAATAACTATGTACTGAATTACGGTGAGGACTATCATAAAGGTAAGCCCATAAACTCGCAAAATTTTGTAGCATTCTTCGCCCACCATCACCAATTACTGTAGAAATATGAGCTCGAGTTTCCAATACATCAACTTTCTCATTCTTATATTCTCGAACAATCACTAACTCACCCTCAGGGGAGATATTCCTTACAAAGTGAATCTTTTTAACTTTGCTCATAAAAATTTCATGATCAGAGATTCCTTCTGTTTGAAATAGCTCTAGAATATCTCGCTCAGGTGAACCTGAAGCATCGAATGAAGAATGTGGTGTTGGATAGCCATCACCATGCACCAGCCAATCTTGCTCTACCCCTAAGAATTCAGCGATTTTTCTGAGTTCAACAAATGTAGGTTCATGTTTGCCTTGTACCCAATCCAAAAAGATTTCTGCTGTTTCATACTCAAGCTGTTCTGCAATATGAGAATACTTTAACTCTCGAAAGTTATTAAAATTTGCCCATTGAATAGCATGAACTAATCTATCTGATAATTCTTTTTTACGATCTAAAAGTTGGTAAGGGCTTAATGTAATATTCCCATGTTCTGAATCCAACTTCTTGAAATTAAAGCTATTTTCAAGGCGTGCCACAATTTCTGCATTCATTGAACGTTTAGCATCTTGCGCTTCAGCTTCAATTCTTTGTTTTAATTCAGTTGGTATTCTTAGTTTTACTTGAGAATCACTTAATAGACTCATAGAACATGGACCTTATATATTGATATATAAACCACATTGGTTTAATATATTTAAACCAATGTGGTCCAGAGAGGTTTCTATGAACCCCAATACTCATGAACTCGCTCAACTTAAAATTCGTATTCCTGCTCATTTAAGAAAGCAACTGCAGGAAGAATCTATTGCTCAACAAAGATCCATGAATGCTCAAATTAACTTTATTTTAAAGCAATTTTTGCAAATTCCTAGCAATGTACAACAGATGAAAGATAATTAAATATGGCAGAAATAATAGAGACTCATGCGGGTACATGAGTCTCTAATGTTGTCTTAATGGGGCTTCTGCTTATACATTTGCTTATGCTGTGCCAAGTCAAAGGGTGGAACATTGGCTCGAATGTTTTATCAAAACTTTTGCTCATATCGGTGGTGTTCCTGCAACCGTGATCACAGACAATCTCAAATCAGCAGTCATTAAAAACAATAAGACTGGTTTAGTTTTTCAAAAGGATTTTGAAGACTTTGCGGCACATTATGACTTTGCAATTATTCCAACTCGTCCTCGTCATCCTAAAGATAAAGGTCTAGCTGAAGTTAGTGTTCAAATTGTGCAACGTGCTGTACTTGCCTCTTTACGAAATCAAAAATTCTTTTCGATTGAAGAGTTAAACCAAGTCATTCAGGAAAAAATGGATATCATCAATCGAAAAATAACTCGACGTTTTACCATCAGTCGCTACGAACAATTTTTGGTGCTGGATAGCAAGGATATATCACCATTACCACTTTATCCTTATGAACTCTGCTCATGGAAAAGACATGTGCGGGTGAGTGAATTCTATCGAGTTGAATATGATGGGAATCAATATTCAGTTCCTTATAGCCATATACATTTGCATGTCGATCTCAAAGTTACTCAATCAACACTACATATCTTTTATGAGCGTGAAAAAATTGCGGAACACGTGATTAGTCACGGTATACGCCAAGATATATGTCTTGATGAACATATGTCACCTGCACACCTTACTCAAAAAGGTTTATCAAAAGATGAAATTATTTATTGGGCAAATCGGGCTGGCCCAAATACTTCACATTATGTATGCCATATTTTAAATCAAAAACGTGATCTCGCTAGAAATATTAAATCATTAAACAAACTGAGAAAGTGGGTAGTTGACAATCAAAAGTCCCATTGTCTTGAAGAGGCTTGTGATTTTGCAACACAACGACAAATTTATGCTCTGGATCGACTACAACGCATCATTGCAAACAGTGCTTATCAAATCCAGCAACAACCATTGTCAGATGCATTAGTTCATACTCCAACATCCCACCATAATATCCGCGGTGCTGATTACTATTTACAAAATTCTGGAGTTGCTCATGCTTAAACAATCGGTGAAAGATAAATTAGAGCAACTAAAACTCAAAGGCTTCTTGCGTACAGCAGAGGCTTCTTTAGATCAAATGCTTGCTGAAGGTAAAAGCTTTGAAGAATTCTTAGATTTGTGTCTAGATGCAGAATTAAATGATCGGACAAATAGACGGATCGAAAGACTTTTTTCGATTGCAAAATTTCGTTATCCCACTGCACGATTAGAGCATATTGACTACGCTTCTGAACGAAAAATTAAAAAGGCAGATATTGCTCGCTATGCTAATTGTGAGTGGATCAGTGATTACAGGGGGCTAATTATCTCAGGGGCGACAGGCGTAGGGAAATCATGGTTAGCTTGTGCTTTGGGTGCTGAAGCTTGTCATCGTAGCTACAGTGCCATGTATTTTAATGCAATAAGCCTATTCGATGAAATTAGCAGTGCAATTACATTAGGTGAAATCAAAGATTTTAAGAAAAAGGTATGTTCTGTGAAATTACTTATTATTGATGATTTTGGATTAGGTGGTTTTAATCAATCTTTAGCTCCATCATTCTTGGAAATCATTGATAAGCAATCACAAAATGGTGGCTTGCTCATTACTAGTCAAGTACCTAAAAAATTGTGGTTTGAGCAATTCCAAGATCCAACGATTGCAGATGCAGTTATGGATCGCATTTTACATCGTTCATACGAGTTAGAAATTTCTGGTCGATCGTATCGAGAAAAAATCTATTCTCAGTAAAAGCTACCTTCTTTATCTCAGGGAGACGGTTCCACTACTGTTCTCTCTTTTATTTTAACTCAAGTGGTATAGCACGAATAGGAATGACTGGTATGGTACGAACAGGAATGGGTGGTCGTTTTATCCAGTATTTTGCAATTTTACCACGGAAAGGAAATCTTCAAATACTATTCTGATGTATTATCTTCTTCGGACTTCTCGTTTTTCTTTCTATTATTCAAAGCATTAGCTAATAACTTCAAATCCTCTGATAATGCGTCTACATGATCTTTAAATGTAAGTCTGTCCTTATATTGCTCTAAAAGGAAATCCACAGAATAAGTACGTTTACTAGAATGGCAAACATAGTTGCGAGCAATACTGTTAGCCGGTTCTTGACCATATCTATATTGCTGACCATTCACAAAAGTAATGTTTTCATACCCCAGGTATAACTCAAGGTCAATCGTGTCAGTACATTTTTCAGAAATCATTTGTTGAGCTAATTGATATTCTAGGCTATGTGTTTCCATATATGAATTAATACAGATAGCGAGAACAATAGCTGTTATAAATGCGAAAAAAATCACAATTAAATACTTAAAAAAACGTATACAACAAACTATGAATATCAAAATAGTTAATAGTACCGCTATGGTTATATAAGGCTCATCCTGGTAAACACTAATAAAAAGTGCCATACCTTTATTTATAAGTTTTTCAATCACGGCTAAATGCTCATGGTGTATTCGATACTATAGTCTAAGATATTAATATTATTAATATTAAAATACAAAACTTCTTTGTTTAAAATATTTTAATTTTAAAAATATCGGCTATACTTTGCACATATTTTAAATGACCACTATTCAAGGGTCACACATTTTTCAATACGGAA
Source organism: Acinetobacter sp. 10FS3-1 (assembly GCF_013343215.1). Classification (NCBI taxonomy): domain Bacteria; kingdom Pseudomonadati; phylum Pseudomonadota; class Gammaproteobacteria; order Moraxellales; family Moraxellaceae; genus Acinetobacter; species Acinetobacter sp. 10FS3-1. The sequence continues at coordinate 391,344 of NZ_CP039144.1, read as the reverse complement.
AATTTATGAAATTTACAATATTAAAACTTGCAACGGCTTTCACTTTAACGGCTATTACAGCTTTTGCAAACGCAGATTCTACAGAAGAATTGATTTCTAATGATGAAGCTCTTTTTAACAATAAAGTAGTTGCTCAAGTTACTGAGTATCGTCCACTTGACGTTGCTGCACTTGCTAAATTAATTGAACAACCAAGTCGCAAAGCACTTCAAGCAAACCTGGGTACTTCAAACAATGTTCGCTATAATGATGAAGCTGAAACCTGGTTTTATGGTTTAGAAATTACTACTACTGGCAACACAAAAGAAAAATGCGTAGTCGCTTTCCAATTTGATGTAGTTGATGAACAGAACTCTACTGTGGCTGATCTGGTTAGCTTTAACAAAGCAGACTGTGAAAATATTGTAGCTCAACAGCTTCAAAAAGATCATCACAATCACTAAGATCAAGTGATGTAAAAAAGCCCTCATGAGGGCTTTTTTTATACCTTATGGCGTAAGAAATAATCCTTATCTGCCAAAGACACATTAAAGTCTCGCTCATAAAAGAAAATGCTGTAGATCGGGTTATTGCACGACTTAATAGCTTCAACAATTGTGTTGTAGACAACTTGTTCTGAGTTGTTTTCAAAATAATGAACAATAAAGAACTGTTCCAGTTGTTGTGCAAAGCTATTTACTTCATTAACTACCGCCTGATTGTAAGTGATGAACTTTGCAGTTTGAATATTAGGTGTAATCTGGATTTGAATTGGTGCTTTAAGATCAGGGTTAAATTCAATAAACATTTCCATGTGGATACGGAATGTTTCTGGCTTATCTGGAAATGCAAAAGAAGCAGTATATGCTGCAAAATCGACAATAAGCGTTGCAGGGTGATCTATCTGATTATCAAAAATAGGAATGGCTCTTGAAGTTGGTTGAACTTCGACAGTTGTACCTAATTGAGTTTGAATTTCCATAAATTACCTTTAGTTTGATCACAATGGACAACTAATTTTCCGTATTATCATCTAATGCCGGGGTAGCAGCTTGAATAGCCTGTTCCACTGCATCTAGCTCCGTTAAGCCAGTCTTGTTATCGGATTTCGTTGTCACATTATCATGTGTATTTATATTAGCATCATTTTCCGCATAATGCGTTGTACTTGAGTTTTCCAAATTGGCATTAGACTGTTCCAATAGCTCAGTTTTTCTTCTCATATTTTCTTCAAATTCAGCATCCAAAACCGGTGTTAATTTTCGGTATTCTTCAACAGGGGCTTGCAGTTCTGAAACAATATCTTTAACAGAAGGCTCAATTGTCTCACCGGGGTCACTATAATGATGGAATACTTCTGGACTAACTTTTTCCTTTTTTTGGTCCTGGCATGATACTAAACCAAATGCCAAACTTGCCAATAAAACAGTATTAATTTTATTTTTAATAGACATGCTTACAATCCCAATAATTTTCTAAATTTTCAAGATATTTAATCAAGTTGGTTTTATTGCCAAAACTTAGCAAAAGGCTGTCGTTATTTGTGATTCTAAAGCAATTCGCTGGTCTTGATAAACTTGAGTTTTCAATCTGGTAAGTCACAACAAATTCACTATCTTTACGATGTGATCTGTAAATCTTGATATTTTCCATTTGCATTAATGGTGAACCGGGGATTAACTCACCATTAAAAACTAAATCTTTCCCTTCATCTGAACAGGCAATAATAAGATTTTGGTCAACAGTGTTTTGCCATCTTAATGTCGTAAGGTTTGCTTGCCCGGAGAAATGTGTATCGTAAACATCCATACCACGATATAGCTCTTTTGCTTCCTGAGTTAAACCAAAACGCTCAACTAGCTTGATATAACTACTGTGCTGTGCGGAAAACTTTAATGTTGAAGTCCGTGGCTTTTCTGCACTTTTCTTATGGATTCTGCATTTAATAGTGAATGTATAACTATCACGAAAGGCACTTTTAATCTCAAACTTCTCAGTTCTATTGACAATTACTAGAGGTATTTCTGGATTAAATTCACTAAAACTTCTAAGGAACTTGTCATTTTTGTTGAAAAAACTATCGAATGACTTGCGTAAAGCCTGATTCATTTTACTGCCCCTTGAGCAATTTCTTTCTCAGTTTTAGTCACAATGTCATTGATAATGTTATATGCACGTTGCTCGTACATCCGGTTTGATTCAACAGACACCCATTTCTTTCCATCCCAACCTTCTAGGAAGAAGCCAATGCCGGTAATGGATTTTTTTGTACCTGGATGTAGGATGGACCGACTAACCGCTACCAATTTTCCTTTTTCAAACGTGTGATCGACAAAACCATACTTCACTAGATCATCTACTGAAATTTCTACTGGCAGCGTTGATAAAGTGGATACTTTTTCGTTTACTTGGTCATCAACAAACTGAATTTCATAGCTCGACAAAAAACTCTTAAATATACTTTTGGTACTGGCATGGAAGAAATCTGGCTCAATATTGATATGGTTCATGTACATATTTTCCACACTAATCGCAATCGGTCTGATCTGAACCTGTGCAGTATTGTGATCTGCTGCTTGAGGTTTTTTAGGCAGAGTAGAGCAGCCGGTGGTTATCACAGCCGAAAGGATAAAAGCTGTGCCTATTAATTTTTTAGTAAACATAACGAACCTTTAAATTTGGATGTGAATAAATGAAAAAGCCCCATTCTTTGGGGCTTCGGAAGCATTATTATTCGAGACTTACATTCGATTCTAAGCCAAATTCGTCTAGCACTTCGGCTTCGATTTGCTGTTCGCTGTTTTGTTCACTGACTGAGCCGTTTAATTGTGGAACCGGCGGGAAAGAACCCTGATTTTGTACGTCTTGGGATTCATCATAAGGTACTTGTTGAATACCGCTTTGAGCCGGATTTTCTTGAGCCTGTTGCTCACTGCTGCGGTCTTTTATGAGCTTCATTCCACCTAAGACAGCACCAAAAACAATAATTGCAATTATCGCAACACCCCCCCAATAGCGTAGAGGTGAATCTGATTTAGCACTCTTTTCAACTTGGCGTTTAGGATTCGCCATTGAATTGCTTTCACCTGATTCTAAGCTGTATGGATTAAATGCAGCCTGGTTGCCTGTAATAACCGTGGTCTGGTCAATAATATCTGACAGAGCTTCTGCAAAAGACGCGAACCAAGCACGTTCAATGAATTGCTTAGATTCAAGGATAGGTGGGTATACATTATTTTTCGCATTAATTGGGCTGATCGGAACAACTGGTGAATGAACCTTATATTCTTTTACAGCTTCACCATTAATTTTAGCCACGATAATAATGTTGCCAGATAAAGTTTTAATGCCTAAATCAGCATTCTCTTCATAAATATCAAAGCCATTAGTTTTAATGCTTAAATTGACTGAACTAACTTCTGGAATAGTTATTGATTGAACAGTCTCGTTTAAATCTTCTTTACCCGATTCTACTTTTATAACTACGTCACGTTTACCTTGCTCACCGGCTTCGCCAAGTGATTTAAGCACAGCAATTTCAAACCCCGGTACATAGTTGTGTTGGGTGGCAGACATTATGTTTTACTCCGTTATCTCATATCGAGCCTTAAATAGAACTCGCATTGGCACTGATCTGGACAAGTATCAGTAACAGGCAGTTTAGCAGAACCAAACCTGTGCCTTATCTCTTTAATAAAAAAAGGTAGCCGAAAACTACCTTTTTCATATCACTATTATTAAGCAACTGCTTTGATAGTTGGTACGCTAGTACGTTGTAGAACCGGAGCCGGACGAGGGAAGCGTTTAATGCTGCTGTCGTTACGGTTACGATTAGAAGGGCGTTTCGCATTTTTATTACGTTTATTCAGAGCTGCTTTCTTACGAGAATTGTTCTCTTGAATACGCTTCAAAGTTTCCAAGAATGCTTTTTTGGTGGTTTGACGGCTTAAACGAGCTAATGCACCCAAATCTTCAACACCATACTTCGATTTATAGATAGCGCGGATGTAATCCATGATGATCGGAAGCAACATTACTTTGTTTTGTGAACTAGCCAAGAAGCCTTCTACTTGTTCTGGTGTCAAGCTGTCTTGTGTTGCTTCAATCGCAGCTTTTTTCAGAGTGATACGGTGAGACGCATGCTCTTTAGTGAAACGAAGTAATTTGTGCAAATCAACCAATGAACCTCGGCGCACCTGAACTTCGTTAGTGTTCAATAGGATGTTGCCTACGAAACCATCATACAGAACAAGATAACCATAGGTAGGTAGAGTTACGTCTTTTGCCAATGGAGCGTCAGCAACCATTTCAGCAGTAATGCCGTGATACGCCTGAGCTTCGGCAGAAATTTCTACGCCATTATTATTGCAGAGAATAGTTTCACGTTTGAAATCAACCGAACCAGGTTTCGTATCTGGAATTACCAAGTTGAATTGCAGAATTTTTGCGTCTGAGTTACCACCAGAAGTTAATTCAATGCTGCTGTAAATGATATTACGTGGAGCTTGTGGTTTTTTGGCTTTGGCAGAAGGTTTGCCTTTGCCTTTAAAGTTTGTTTTTTTTGGAGCGTCTGAGCGTTTTTGAGCATCATATTTCCCTTGCTGTTTTGCGCGATATGAAGAAACTGGTTTATTAGATTTAGCTACTTCCGTGGCTTGAGACTGCTTCTTTTTTGCAACAATAACTGCTGAACTGGTCATGGTTTACTCCAACATTTTTCTATTCTAAGACTGTGCGCTTACTGCAACACGTACTCTTAACTCGCTAACGAATATAAACTAAAAAAGTAAATTTGGCATTAAATTTTAGTTTAATTTTTAACTTACTTTGGAATCAAATTACGGCTTTGCATATATTTATACTTATTTTCCATTAGTTTTTTATCATAGCTATAAATAAGCGATCTAGTATTAAGATCATATAAGCCAGAATAAACTAATAACATATTAGCGTTTTCACCATCTTTAGTTAAAAACACCCCCTCAGTATTGTTTTCTTTCTGATCACCTCTTATATACCAAGTATAACCAACAAACTCTTTAAGGGCATTTTGCTGACGCTGCATGAGCTTAGGTGATTCATTGCCAGTTACGTGTGTATGAAACAAACGAACTGTCATTTGTGAGCCATCTTCACGCTCAACCAGAAAACTATTCTGTCCATTAACCATTAAAACTTTACCGCGAAAGACTGGCGATTCTGCAATTTTCATAGCAGAAAATGTTGTTTTAATCCAAGCGGGTGAAAGCGGGAAAGGTTCATAAGCATAGGCTGATGACATACATCCAACGGAAATACCCGCAGCTAGAAACAAGCTCTTGAGTTTCATTTCTGTCTCCAAAAAATATGAAATTTATACTACATGAAAATTGAAAATTAGGACTATGAAAAGTTGCCAACTCAATGAAAAAATATCTGGTGGTGAAGGAGCCAGATTAAATTCTTTTATTTAATAATTGTTGTTTGCTAATTAAAAATAATATGCAAGATTGACTAATAACCCTATAATGAAATTGAGCATAGTAAATCTCGTTTTTTAGATAAATTCAAATATAAGCATGTATTTTAAAGGTTTCCCAAATGAGCCAAAAAGACAACCTCATTCTCGCTATTCAAGATAATGCCCTTTTAGAAAATACATTAGTTATCTGGTTGTATTTTTCAGTAGTCATATTCTTCGTTTTAATTGTTGCTGCATTCATTATGCGTAAAGAGTTACATAAGGCGATTACCTCTGGAAATTACGCACCTAATAGCCAAACACCAAAACTTTTCCGTATTTTAATGTCTGTATTCTTTGTAGCATCGGCAGTAGCAGTCTTAGCATCTGGCATCCTATTCTTTAAAGTCCAAGATATTCGCCATACGTTACAAGAACAGTCGATTATGCTTGAAAGCACGGCAAAAAAAGAAACTCAGGCAATTCTTGATTACGAAATGAATCAGGCAATGGCTCCAATTACTCCTGAGGAAATGGCACAGATCGACCGTGATGTACGCCAGGAAATTGACAATAGCAAACGACTACTAGAAGAAGAAGCCAAAAAACGTGCTGCTAAAGACCCAACAACTACTGTTGAAAATGAATTACACAAGCTAATGAATCAGCTAAAAGGGGAAGTGGACAAAGCTCAAGGTCGTGCGCCAGCTCCAGTAGAAAAAGACCCGAATAAATCTTCTCAGGAGAATTTAGATGCAGTGGTTGAAGCGATTTTTAATGAACCATTAAAGCAACTTCAAGAAGAAGAAAAAGCTAAGAAAGATGAACGTGTAGCGTCTACGCAGTAAATACCACACATAAAAATGCCCGGTTAATGCCGGGCTTTTTATTATGCGATTTTAGGTTGGTTGATCTCAAAAGAGGGAACTAGGGCTTTAATCTTCTTGTAGATCAGATTGATGATCTGCGGAGAATTAAGCTTGGCAAAAATCTGGTTAATGTTTTCCTTGTTATTCAAGATCAAACCAAAGAAGTCGAAATCAATCACCTGTAACTCACAGGTGTTACGAACCACGCGCCATTCAAGATTTAATTGAATCTTATGGCTGATGGTTTCAATGATCGCCTTACCTCGGTGGCTCCATACCTGATTATTGCGAGACGCGCAGTAAGCCATTTTTTCAAATTCATTGATCTTGGCAGTAATACCGGCAGAAGTATCAAAGATTGAATCAACATTGACGATTTCAGAGATAAAGATGCTTTCAGCAAAGCTCTTAACCTTTTGCATAAAGCTATCAACAATCACCTGATCATTACCAATACTCATACAACCGACGATTCGCTCAATAAGCGAGGAAAGGTCCAGGGTGCTGTTGCTGTCGATAACTTCTAAAAACTGCTCATTACAGAACGGAGAGAAGCCGTGAATCACAAGTTTGTGATTGCAAGTCTGGTAAATGCTCAAGTCAAAAAATTCGAGCTGTTGAGCATCGTTTTCTGAAAGATCAAAACTTTCTTTAGTCGCAAGAAGAATGCCATCAAACGACATGCTTTGCTTACCTGTATCGGACTCAAACTCCAATACAAGGTTTTTGAAGTGAACCATAACAAACTCATTTATATAATTTATTCACACACTTAGTCGGCTAAATGCTCGACGCGGGTATTATAGAACCTGCTTTTTTAATTACAAGGCTTTAGCTTAAATAATAGGCTACATACTCTAAATTTATTTAAGAAATGTATTACCAAAAATTTCATATAAAAAGAAAGGAGCCTGTATCAGCTCCTTCTTTTGGAAATACATAGGCTTATAGTGTGTTATACGATTTCAGAAGGGCTTCAATTAAGGTTGCCAGACCTTGTTTTCGGTATTCGTCAGACTGCCAGTTACCTTTAGCAATGAAGAAGTTATAGATATCACTCTTATTTTCTTCGGTTAGCTCAATTTTAGTTTCAGCTACAAAGATATCGAATACTTCATCACTGACCACGTAATTAATTGCCTTAACAACCTCTGGTAAAGGATTGCCGTCTAGCATCTGTTCGCTATCCACACTAGGTTGATTGAAAAGCAGGGGAATCGTCTGTCCAATTAGATTAACTTTGTCATTAATATATAGATCATCACAATTTTCTTTGACATAAGTAGCTAGTTTCCCGGCTAACTCAAAAGCTTCCTCGTCTTGCAAATAATCTTTGGTGAGCTGATTTATATTGTCTGCATGTTGTTTATTCAATGTCATATTCCTTATAAACATAGACCCCGATAATCGGGGTCCTAATCAAAGAAAAAACTCTATTAATCGGTATTTGATTCTTTCCAATAGGTTTCACTATTGAAGTAGTCGTCATCCCAATCATCCAATTGATCATCCTCATTAGGATTCGCCAATTGTTCAGCTTGTTTCTTTGCTTGGCTCATTGGGAGCTGATCGAAGTCAACCCACCCATTCTGCACCGGAGCATGACCCTCGTGCTGAATATTCTGACCGCGCTGATTATCAAATCCAATGCGGAAATTAGAGCCTTGTCGAATACCCATTAGATTAACGAGTAATCGTGTATCTTGAGCAACTAATGGTTCGTCTGAAACATTGGAACCATCCGGGAACTTCAAAGTAAGTCCTGGGTCAGTCATTTTGTTGTAAGCGTCTGTTTTCTTCGGCTTACGCTGATAATTCTTTGCTTTGGCAACGCGATCATAAGTTCCGTAATCGCAGTCGAACCAATCACGGCTTCCAATATATTGACCCAAAAGCAATGTTTTCGGGTCTAGGAAGTCTTGATTCAAATACAGCTCGAAGTCGTCAAAACAGTTGCCATAAACGTACTCATTCGGGTGAATACGTTTAATTGCTTTTGCTAAACCAAGTGCTTCTTGAGAGTTACCGCGCCCTTGAGCAATCAGCATTTCCAGTTTCTCACGTTGCGCCTTTTTGCGGTCGGTGATCTGTTGGAGCATGTCAGATTCAACATACGCTGTTGAAGGTAGACCTGAGTAAAGCTGTGCTTCTTCATAAGAACGCACTACTGGATAAACACGAGGGATTAAGTAGTAGAGCGGGTGAAGATCGCGCTGAATAAGCCATAGTGTCCAACACATTAAGGTTTCAATGCGTTTTTCACCATGATTTTCCCAAAACTGTTCTGCTAAGGCATGGAAGTCGTGCAAAGCTATTTTGGTACGATTGCGAACCTGGTAGGTCGGATGTTCATTAATAGCCAAGAGAAAGTAATTCCAATGCTCTTCTGAAATCTGACCATTGTTGTTTACCTTGTCGGTAAGCAATTCCAGACGTAAGCAGATCAAGTGGGTCACTCGTTGAAGCGTACCGATTCGACGAGTGTAATTCCTAATATTGCGGTCGATCTCTAAAGGAGGAAACTGGTGTACGCAAGCAACTTTATCCATGATTTCTTCCATAGTAATTGTCTGTTCCGAACCAACCGCTACTCATTTGAGTAGCGAGAAAGCTTGCGGTACTAGATTTTGGTTTTCAGGCTTATCTTCTTTCACCACGACTTTATGAGACGCTACGAAGATTTTACCCGCTACATTATTAGCAATATCCTTGCGTACTTTCAGTTTGTAGAAAGGGTGCAAGTTCAGCACTAATAAGATCGTAGACCATAGGCTTGTACTCAAGTTACGAGTACCGGCTTCAAGGCGTACCCACATGCCGATATCGACATTCACCATGCGATAGAAAGAAGTAATACTTTCAGGGCTTATCAGCATATTTTTCAAAGCTGTATAAACATTTGGATTATTCGGAGATTCCACATACAGACGATTCGCAATTTCAACATTACGAGTGTAGTTGTGGAAGTCCTCAAGAAGCTCAGGAGATAAATCAGCTTCCAAGATACCCATTAAGATCGCACGTTCCCAAGTAATGTTGTGATCGTATGATGCTGATGGGAACTTGCTAAGATTATCCTTAACAAGTTTCTTGATAGTTTCAGTTAAATCCTTAAAGTCTTTCTTGTTCAAGCTGCCTGTAAATTTTTCACCATTTTTCAAACCAAGTTGTTTGTAAACTGGCTCAAGAGATACGCCGGCAGACTTGATCTGATTAATAATGCGGTCAGAACTCACATTCTCAGTCTCTTCTTTATTGTAGCTCACAACATCAGAAGCAGAGTAAGTTAAAGTTCGGAGATCATTATTATCTGCTGAACCAGTTGATGCGTAGCGCACCATGCAGTGTTCAGTTAATAGCTGAGAGAACTCGCTTTGCTTGAACTTTTCAGCATCATCACGGAATGCCAGTTGATAAACCGGATGGATACCCGCAGTCAGAAGTAACAAGCCCCAAGTATTAGCACTAGGAATTACTTTCGCAGCTTCGTATTTGTACCAAACACTAATATCGACATTTGCCAGTTTTGCCAGGTACAGCTTGCTCTTATAATTCTTACGCAGAACCTCATAAATATTTGGGTTCAACGGAGGTGCAACAGATACGTGACCACTACCAATCGACAATAACTCAATGTCGATAGGAGAGTGAACAAAACTCATAAGCTGTTTGCGGTTGGTTAAGTTCACCGGTGGAAATAAAAGAGAAGCGATATTTGGCTTCCAATTACCAATTTTTAAATTCTTATCTGACAGCAGTTCAATCACTTCTTTAGTAAAGTGAGCTACACCATCATTTTTCAGGGTTTTTGCTTTTTCTATTAGTTCCGCAAAATTCGGCACTTCTTCCTGAATGAGAGAGATTAAATGCTGGCGTGTTTCAACTGATTCAGCAGTATTGATGCCAACGGTAGCACGATCTAAAGTCGGCAAAGCATCTTTACCATGAGCCATACTTCACTCCAAAACAAAAAATAATTAACTTTTTTGATTATCATTCAAAACATGGCATAAGTCAATATAACAAATAGAAACAATTAAAGATATTTCAGTATTAGGTTCCAGTAGGCGTTAAACCTTCAAAGAGGTCAAATTGCTTGGTTTTAGGGCAAACCCACAGGCATTCAGCACGAGTTCGCCCTGGCTGTACACGCTTTTTTTTGACCCAACCGTACAACAAATCATAGTATAAGGCATTATCCCACCCGCATAAAATCACTTTACCTTTCACGCAAATCAGCTTATTAATTAGCTCTGTTTCGCGTTTAGAAACATGCTCAGAAGGAAAGGGGTAGTCGATAAAGAAAAGTGTATCAGGGGTGTCGTAAAAGTCGATTACATCCAACGCATCCCTATTTTCTATAATAGTATTTTTTAACCTTTTAGAAGCATATTGAATGACCTTCGGTTGTTGGTTCCAAGATTCTAAACTAGATACTAGATTACCGCTTTGAATATCGCTTGATCTACCATCTTCAAAGAAACCTAATTGGCTACGAATAAATAATCTTCGCGCCTTTTCTATACTGTTCTGGGTATTACGAAATGCCTGTTTAAACTCTTGCCGACTAAATGGCGTATTCTCTACTGCATATATTAGAGATTGAGCTTGCTCTGGCTCCCTTAATATACGGAATAGATTATATAAATCTCGGTTAAGGTCATTATAAACCTCAACTTCGCTTGGTGATTTATTCAAGAGAATAGATGCGCAACCGCCAAATGGCTCCACATAAATTCGATGCTTCGGAAAGAAGCTCAAGACCCAATCACCGATCTTGAATTTACTGCTCTGAATACGAAGCAGTGGGTGAGATATCTTTTTTTGCATTATAGGGGTATCGGCTAACTGCACGGTCACAACAATATAATGCTTAATTTAAGGAATTAGAAGTTGCAGCAGCTCTAGTGTCTTTATTGATCTGGGTCAACTGATCTAACTCATGCGGAAGCGGGGTGTTATTTAGCTTTTTTAAACGCTCATTGATGCGATTCAAACGGTCATCACGAAGGTTTGCCATGCTTTCAGAACCATAAAAAATCCTTTCAATTTCCTCTGGTGTAAACTGGTAAGGCTTCGGCTCTGGTACTTCATCAGGAAGGAAACGTTTTCCCTGTGCAGGGGGGAGCTTATAGAAAGTGTACTCGATCACCTGGACATTATTTTGGATATTGAGTTTTACAGAAAGATTATCTTGGTTTTGAGCAAATAAAGGTACTTCACCTCGAAAAGTAACCTTCTTCTCTTCACAGCCAACCAATAGCATAGCTATAGTTGGTGCGAAGATCACTGGAATCAGCTTAATTAAGTTCCTTTTCTTGAACATTTGTTTGAAGCTTCTCTTCATCGTCAAAATAGTCTAGCCAAGCCCAACTCAAGAGCTTGCAATAATACACTGTCCATTTTGGCACAAAGTTAATATCCACCACATTTTTAATTGCTAAAAAAGGTGGTGTTGGCGCAAAGCCTTGTCCAGACAGATCGCTCCATACACGTTGAGCCACTAAGCCACGGTCACAGAAACCTAACTCGCAAATTAAAGTACGATTTTTATAAAGGAAAAGATAGCCACTACGTTTCGGATTCCTAACGATTCCGCGAACATAATAGTCCTCACCTTCAAAAAGCTTCACCATTTGCTCAACATCATTGATTTGAGCAATCGTTTCTATTACGTTTTTCAGGCGTTGATACATCAGTTGGTTGTTGATCGCTGCATCAGGGTTCTTACTATCGCTACCAAACAAGGTAGAACGGTAGGTACGAATAATTCTCCCCGAATTTACTGACCGTAAACAAACATAATCAGACATTAGACAACCTTGCTCAAAGAAAAGAAAAATTACTTCTCTATATTAAGTAAAACACGCATTAAAAATGCAAAGAATACAGCCTGATATACATTTAATATACGGTTTGTATATACAGACAAACCCCACTTATTCTTAACTTACTTAATGTACCGGACCGGTAAGTACAGTATTTAGAGGGAATCAGATATTAGCACAAAAATAACGGTTTACAGTGTTTTATCGTCATAATGCGAAGATTAAACAGGACAAAGACTTATACTCAAATCTTATTATATTAAGTAACTATTTGATCAAAATATGAAACTACGTCATTTTTTAATCTATAAAGGCATTTTTCAATAAATTAAGGTAATATAATCCGGTCGTCCTGTTAGGCGACCCGATTGAGTGTTTAACCAATCAACCGAAATCATAGAGAATGAAGATGACCTCACATAACCAAAATTCACGAGACAGTGAAATCGACGACTTGCTGCTCCGTAAACAACGACTTGTAGATCGCGTTAATCAAAAAAAGGGTAAACGCCATTGGCTATTTAAAAAAATGCCAATGAAGGCATCAAGTCTGGAAAATCTTTCTAATTCCACAGAAGAACTGGTCAAAACCTTTAAGGCAGCTAATTCAATTGTATGCCCGAAATGTAGTCATGGCATTTTGATGTGCGACCACGAGATCAGCCGTGACTATCCAGGCAAAGTAGAATGGTGGTGCAGTGCAAAATGTGGCTTCAAAGTATTCTCTGAACCGACCTTCAAAGCAGTGCGTGAAGCTGTGAAAGCACCGGCTTATTATATTGCGCAAGAACGCCTTGCCAGTATGACCTCAGAACAAATCGAAAAAATCATCAAAGAACACCAATACAAGAGCAAACTTTTTCGTACCGCAGCTTACGGCTTCCTCTTTATGGCGATCTGGCAGCTCTTCTCACAACAATGGTTCCTGGTTGTTCAGTGGCTAATTATTATGACGCTTGCATATCTGTTCGCTTTAAAGTGGGCGTATCGTGCATGGCAGATCAAATCTAAAAACATCCACCTTAAACATAGTCCATTCATCGGTTGGCTTTTCAACGCGCCTAAATGGTTCTCTCTGAACTGGTACGACGAAAACGAAGAGAAGCGTATACAGTTGCAAAACCTTATTGATGAAAATGAAGAATACGCCAACAGAAAAGAATCCAAACCAAACGGTCGGGCATGATAATAGGGTGATGTAATGGATTTCACAAAAAGACATTTATTTTCTTTATCTGTATTAGCCGTAGCTGTTTGTACTACGGCGCATGCCAATGTACGCGGGATGAACTCTCAGCAATTGGCTCAGTATGCAAACGCTCAGACACAGCAGCCAACCTACAATACTAGCAATCAGTCTGGTGCACGGACTATCCATGATCTGTCAGTAGGTGAAAAGGCATATATTCTGTCTCAACTGGCAATGCTTCAACACAACCAGGTAGAGGAACCGGAAAATACCGGGTTTACCACGGTTCGATTAAAGCCAAAAGGTTCACGTATTTCTCAACCAGAAAAGGTCGAAGAGACCATTGAATCTACCTCCAAAAAACAGGAAGCTCCTGTAAAAGAAGAAAAGGCTGAAACAGCAACTCAACAGACAGAGAATGATCATGGTCATTTAGGTTGGATGGCAAAGGTTTGGGTTCCATCAAAACAAGAACCAACCATCACCACAGCGCAGCAACTTCAAGAACAGAAACGTAAAATCGCCGTAGGACACTTTGGGTCAGCTCAGGTACAACAGGCAAGCTACCAGATGCCAAATAATCAGGTTTACACAGGGCAAAATGTGGTACGCCGATCTAGCAGTTCTGCACCGACTATTGGCACAGGTCAATTCTATGCGCGTGGACCCGCAACCATTCAATGCGTGATTGAAGCAGCTAATAAACATAATGTTCCGGCTCATGTTTTATTGGGTATTGCGAGCAAGGAATATGGTCGCAATGGACAAACTGTGCGCAATACAAATAACTCATACGATATGGGTCATTTTCAGTTGAACACAATCCATTTCAGACCTGGTGAAGCCTTCGGTCATATCAAGATGGAAGATGCACGTTGGCGCGGTTGTTATAACGCTGAATTAGCAGCTTGGCACTTAAACCGTCAGCTCACAAAGAAAGGGAAAGAAGGAGTAGACTTCTGGACACGCGCAGGGGGATACCATTCATGGACACCTGGACCAAACCGTATTTACGTCCACGGTACTGCCAAAAACAAAGGATTGAAGCACTACGCTCAGGAATGGCTAGTTTGGCTCAATAAGAACCCGCAGTACCAGTCTTTAGCTAGAAACTACTGATCTACTGTGATTGGACAATAAAAACGTAAATTTAAGACATTAATGTACAAAGACAGTTCTACAGACAAAAAATAAGCCCCGAAAATCGGGGCTTATTTATAACGAACTATTTGGTATGGCTTATATTACGCGAGTAGTCTCACGGAAGGCACGACGAAATTCTGTATAGTTCATTACGCGAGTTTCTTTGCTGAAAGAAGCCATGTTTAAAGTGTCAAACTCACTGGCCAGTACGTCCAATGCGCCGTTTAGAGCTTCGGCATCCTTGAACAACTGGATAAAAATACGTTTGGTGTTGTTTTTAGGGTTTGTCACCAGAGAAGCAAAAGTATTTGTGTCACGAGCCATACCCGGAACAACAATGTGCACCTGGCTTTTCAGCACAGTGATGTTGGACATACCGCGAACATGAAGTAACGCAGCTTCTAAATCATTCTTGTTAGCGAATGCTACAGTTTTCACGCGCTCCAATGGATTGATAACAGTCGCATCAGAGTAAACGAAAGCATGTAATTCTTTACCGTTTAAGTTCATATTTATTACCTCAATAGTTCGTTGAATATTCCGTATATACAGAACAACTCAAAGATAACAAGAAACATGGCATAAGTCAATATTGTGTTGTGCTATCTTGTGCTGATTTACAAAACTTTAACAAGATATAGTGTCTCAGCTTATCTCTACCCACAATATGTTTGTTTTCTAGCCAAAAAATCAGTCTGTATATACAGATTGGAAGTTTTCAACAAAAAAATCGGCAAACTTTCCCAATTTAACCATGAAGTAGTCACTGATCTGGCTCTAATCTCTGTGTGTTCTTTAATATCATTAGTGGTTTTTTCTTATTGTTTTCAATGAGATTAGTTTTTCCCTCTATGTAGGCGCATGACAGTAGGGTATTATTCATCCATTAATAAAGCGTTCCCGATGTATTTAACTCGGTCTTTAGATCAAGAATAAGCGAGAATATGAATGACTGAACCCTCAACAGACGCATATAGCACTGCCAAAATGCACAGTGATTTATTAGCAGCATACAGCGCAGGGGAAGGAGCTGTATTCAAGCAGCTCGAACAAATACGTTTGCAACTCGATACAAATGATGCAATTGAGCCACGTTATCTTCTGGCGAAAGCATATATCTTTGGCAACTTGGTAAATATCAAGTGGCTCTATTACCACAATCAGTTAAATGACTTCGTGGCTCAAAATATTAAAGATGCCAATACCCCGGTGTACCACCAGAACTACTTAAAGGGCATCAAATACTATTCAGAAATCATCAAGTCATTTGGTGAAACACTGGATAAAGAATCAGATTTTGAAAAATACATTGCTTATGAGCTGTACCGTATTCTCTGCATGTCGTATGATTTTCGCGGGATTCTGAATATCCCATTGCATGAGAGCTTTCCAGTCGAAGTACAAGCCCAATTAAAAGAACTTAAAACAGTTCTGGTACGCATCTTGGGGCAAGTAGGTTATCCGTCAATTCTAGTGGATTACAACGCTTATTTCCTCGCTAAAGAAGAAGAACTAAGCCCACAGCAAATTCTCACAATATTGAGCAACTACGAAACTGTAGTGAATGAGTTTGGCATCCCATTACACATTCAAAACCAGGCGCGTGAAGCTCTCTTCTATATCTACCTTAAAGGAAAATATGGCATTCCTAATGACCAAAAAAAGGCTCTTAGCTACCTAGATTCTTCAACAGACGATAATCTATTAGAAGCTGTAGGATTTGATTTGTATTACGGCGCAAACCCTCTGATTGATCAGGACAAGGCTAAGGCGCAAACTTTACTGTCACGCTGCTATGCAAACAGCAAAAAAGTGAGAGCATGGTCAAAAGTTAATGAACCTACCTGGTATGCGGCATTTGAACGCCGTAGTAATGCTTTGTCGAATTTTTTTTAAATCAACTCCACTTGGAGCCGGCAAATCCCAAAACATTAAAAAAGCCCTCTTTACGAGGGCATTTTTTTCGACGGCGTATTACATTCCCATTGAAGGACTGGATGCTGTAGCTTGTGGTTGTTGCTGAACAGCAGCAGTTTGAGTTTGTTCACGCTCAATACGCTGTAAAGACCGGTTCATGTAGTTATTACAAGATTCAATCGCTGTTTTAACCCATTGAGGTTCTTCATCTGCATGGTATAAGGCACTTACCACTTCACCATATAAAGACTGACGACCAATACGGCTTGTTGCTAAGTTACTGGTGTCTTTCAGGGCTTCGGAAATTGCCTGGATAGTTTCTGGGGCATATTGTTCAGTGCTACCCAAATTGGCAATGATCTTGGTTACAGCATTGTTCTGCAAAAGCATGTTCTGACGCTGTGCATCATCCATTGCAATAACGTGATCGTTAATAAATGTAGTGAAGCGACCTAAATTTTCCCAATGCGGGTTATTGTCCACAATGTCTTGAAGATCAGTAATTAGTTTTTCCCGAAGCTCTGGGTCCGTAGCCACCAATGCAAAACTTTGACTGATCGTATTCTCATTGATTAAGAATTGCTGATCAGTAGAACTCAGCTCACGCACCTTTTCTTGTACCGGTGCTTGATCTGGCATTACCTCTGCCTGAGCAATGATTTCTTTTGCACGATGAATCTCAGACTGATATAACCAGAAAGCTGTGAACAGCTCTGATTTACGGTGATCTAGGTTCTCTGCGCGATCTTGTGGTGAAGCCCCTTTAGGAGCAGATTCAATCGGCTGACGCTCATATTTTGCTGCGGTATCCGCATCAATTACAGGCATCTTGGTTTGTATCTTTTCATTTAATGTTTCTGCACGTACAACAGGTTCATCTTTAGGTGCAGCAGCAGGGGTATCCACTACAGGAGCCGGAGCAGCCTGTTTTGGTTCCTCACGCACAAAACCATCAACGAGCTTTTCACCGCTCACCAGATTTAAGCCTGAATTGCGTACAGCGTTCATATCCACGCTTTGCATCAAACTTGCCAATAGATTAACAGCCGGTTCTTTGGCATTTACCTGGACAGGTGCTACAGGACGGTTCAAGTCATACTGGAATCCTAAGCTTTTATCCAATGGCATATCTTTCGGCAAAACGGCCTTATTAGGTTGCTTAGTTTGTGCCGGCGCAGCAGGGGCATTCTGGGCTTCTTTTAGACGCTTCTCGTACTCTTTATTAAAATTAGCATCCTCAATCTTTTCAGCAATAATGGTGCTGAATTTCACCACATAAGGGCTTTTCAGCTTACCGCCTTCTGGGGGGTTGCGATATTCATTTTGTTCTTCTTTAGAAAGGCTGTTAAAGAAGTTTTCACGTTGAGCATCATAGACATCAACTAAGTATTGGTACTCATTGACGTTGTTCTTACGGCGATCAGCAGCATCAGCCATGACCGACTTAAATATTTCAATTGCCTGTGCCATGCCTTTACCGACTACAACATCATTCCAATCACTGATACCTTTATCAGTTTCCAGAACAGGAGGGGCAATAGTACGAACATTCTTTTGAAGTTCAGGTGCACCAAATGGACCGATCTCAGCGAACACCCGGCATCCAGTTTCAATCCCGGCATTGATACCTAACTTTTCATGTAGATTACTGGCATCGTTGTCGTATGCAATGAGAACAAGAGCATCCTTATTCACTTCAAGAATACGTTGAGCGATCTCAGCCAAATTAAGTGTGTTCACACCAAACAAATGCTGCATCTGGTGCTTAGAATTTGGATAAGCATTTTCGGAAAGCTGTGACAAGCTAATCGAGGTCGCCCAACCTTCGGCAAGTGTATAAATCTTTTTGTTGGGATTAAACTGGCTATCCTCAGGCTTACCAGTTGAATTAATCACCTGGAAACTGCCTTTGGTGACACCATTACTCAACAGGGCTTTCATGGATACTAATTTTTTGCGACCAAAAACATCAGGTCCACTATCATTTTTATTGTAGAAACCATTGAGTAACTGTGCAGAAGTAATCTCATTATTCACATTAATCAAAGGCAACATAAGCTGCGCAAAATTACGGCGCGATTTCGCATTTTCCTTTTCGCTCATGTTGATGAACTTGTCTTCAAGATCAAGAACGGCTGTAACCAAAGCCTGACGTTGTTTTGGTTCTGGGAACTTATCAGCATAGTTTTGATCTACAAAGGCTTTAAGGTCTTTGATATTGATAGCAGTAGTAGGTAGGAATTTGGCTCCATACGCATGCGAAAAGCCCTTATGTTGGATATAAGGATATTTATTCACATGGTTTTTATAATTCCTGAACACATGAATATCGGAAGCACGAGCAAAATCAAATTCAGTATAGACTTTGGCTGCGGTCGCAAGCAGTTCTTTTCGAGCTGCTTCACGTTGTTCTGCAAGCTCGGCATCCCTGGCTAACTTTTCAATTTCAGCTTTACGTTCTGGACTGATTTTTTGCGGTTCTACCTTGCCTGTGCGTAAGCGTTCTTCCTTGTGTTCCTTATAGTATTCAGCAAAGGACCAGGATTGGTTTACGCCATTGGCTGCAAAAGTATTGTAAGTTACGGTACTCCAATACTCGCCTGTCTCGTTGTTAATATTGGGATGGATGACATACATTCCACGACCTTCACCAAACTTGCCGGAGCCGGTCTTAATGTCTGCAACTACTCGTTTACCAAAAGTTGCATCGAATGATTTTTTGGAAAAGTCAAACCCCTTTTCAATCAAGTGTTCCTCAATTGCCTTGTATACCTCGTCAATTGAGTAACCATGAATAGCACTATTGCTAGGTCTGGACATTGGAAACTGCCTTTAGTTTATTGATTTCAAGTAACCCTGAATGGTGCTGACTGCTACCATTTAAGTAAGGCTCTAAATCCAGTATAAAGGCTTAATTATTTATCGCAAGGGCGATATTATATAAACTTGAAAGCCTTATCCTGACTGTGTTTGTAGGTATTTTTCCCACATATTTTCAACTACGCATTTACTCCACTCTGGGGATTCATTTTGCGAGAAAATTCCAATAACTTCTTGCTTAAAATAATGGATAAGGGCAGGGAATTTTGCAAAGATTTTAAAGCCACTTAACACCTGATCTTCATAGAATCGAATGTCCTCTACTTCCTCGTCAATCATCTGATTATGCAGATCATTTACAATTAAATGTAAGGAGCCATCAAGGGCTTGGTGAGCTTGAGTAGATATACTTTTTTCTACTACTGGGAATCGGTCCTCGATCTCAGGATGCGTTTGTATATATGAATCAAAATGTTCTTTAAATTGACGCTGAGTGAGGTTGCATAACTGGATAGGTATATTTTTGCCAAAGCAAAGATTTAAGTACCATAGCCAATATTTTGTAAATGACTTGGCATCTTTAGGCTCTCCAATCAGTTCTTTGTAGTAATGCGGGATTTCGCAGAAGATATCCTGATCTTTAAGTATCTGAATAATGTCATCAGCTACAAGTTTTGCCGGATGTTTTTCAAGATCAAATAGCGGAGCAATCACGCTATCGACCCATACTTCACTATTGTATTGCAAGCAATGTTGACGGATAAACTGTTGGAACTGATCTATAAGCTCTGAATTGCAAAGACGCAAAATATCAATGAGTTTTGAAATATCTGGAACCAGTGAGCGAATGTCGGTATCCATCACCATCCGGGATTCTAATTCACTGAGCATTTTATTGATGTAACGATTTACAAAATTACGAGCGGGGTTATCCATGCGTTGTTCCAGAAGGAAGTCATAGCATGGGGTCTGTTCCATATTAAAGCGGATAATGTTGTCTAATGCTTGGTCGTCAAAGTTATCATTTAGACCTAAACGGACGGCGTTCACCTGAGCCTGTAAATATCGAGTAAAACCACAGGTAGAAACAGGGAAAGCATAGTGATTAATGTATTCCAGGCGATCTGACCATTTCACCGGTTGATGTAAATGTTCATTTTCCAAGTCTTTGTAGGTCGCATGGATAATTGTAGTTTTCATAGCTGCACGTAGAGCATCCTGCGCCACATTGAATCCAGCATACTTCATATAATCATCCCAGTCTGACAGGTCTTTATGCTCTGGAATATCCTTATTAAAAGGTGGCAGTGCTACAACGGCCCCTACTTGTTTTGCTGCACGAGTAGCATGATTCAGTCCGGCATTCACAATCATCTGCAAATTCTTATTATAAGAATCGTGGTCATTATCACCGCAAATATAGATGCTCGCTGAATAATAGGTGTTGCGTAACTGGCGACATACTGGAATGACATTACCGGCATCCCACGCCACAATGATAGGGATGGTTCCTTTAGTCAGCAAGAATAAGGCAAAGCCAGTAGCCCAACCTTCACAGACAATAAACTTCAATCTAGTATTGCGATCTGGATTAGGAAGATCATAATCATAGATCAAGTGGAAGGAACCCGACTTAGTACCTGGTGCGCCCAGAAATAACTTTTGTTTCCCATATTTGGTTTTCTTCGGGAGAATGTACTGGAATGTACGGTACTCCATGTTGAAATCAAATGCCGGAATGATCAGGACGTTGTTACGGTCATAGAAAACTTTATCATCGTCACTTTCTTGCCAGTGCATGATGCGTTTAATCAGTTCTGGCTTAAACAGATTCGGATAGTGCTGCTGAACGAATGATTCTAATTCTTCTTTAGTATATGGAGCCGGGTTAAGGGTTCGCACATACTTCGGGTCAATCCCCTTAGAAGTAGTGTAGGGATGGCTTGTCGTCGGGATAGACCGCCACATATTAAACGCTGTATAAACCTTTGCAGAGTTCGCGGTAAGCTGCTCTTCAAGACGCTGCGCGATCATCTTTTCTTCGCGCTCTTCTTGGCGTTTCAAAATCGACAATTCATCAGCTTTCTGGAACTTGATACCACGGTCATTCTTATTTTTTGCAATGTAGTCAAAATATAAATGCCAGGAGAAAGAGGGACTGTCACCGTGATACCAACCGCAACGACCTTTTGCAATGTCACCGGTTAAATCTAAGACGTACCAACCTGACTTTTTATTTCTATTTTTATTACTTCGATTATCGACCTTAACGTAATGTGTTTTTCCATCTGCGATTACATGCGATTCCTTGCCATTAAAAATCAAGCCTTTCTGGATGCAAAAATCTTCAAAAGCATCAATTATTTGACCGTCACTTAAATTGTGCTCAAATTCCGTAAAGTCTCTTTTAACCATGAAGCGCGTCACCATCAGTTATACAGTGGTTTAAATAAAATCTATAAATTCAATCAATTCAATTATGAGGATATAAAAAACCATTAGCCATTTTCAAAATATAACAATATTTAATATTTAAAAAGGTTCTAAATAGGAATACTATTCGCTTTACACAAATGTTGGTAAAGAAAGATAGTGTTATTAGAAAATATCCTAAATCCACATAATTTATTCACATTTGTATGTTTTCCTAATGTGATCAAAGAGTAGATGACTAGCCAGTAACTTTAAAGTATTGATTAAGTTATCGCATTTTGTTTGAATCAGATTATGAAAAGAGAAGTTTGACTATAAATCAGAACGCTAATTATGAGTTTATAGCCAAACCATACTTCACCTACGGCGCAAACTGCTACCATTTCTACGGCGCGAACTGCAACCGTATCCAATTATCGTGGCGCAAACTGCTACCACACTTTTTGTTTGAGAATTATGGCGCACACAGCTACCAACCTCTCGAACATTGCCTGATCTAGTACACCACTACTGAATCAGGCAAAAACCTTTGTAATACCCCCAATAACTTCAAGTAGATTGCGAAATTTACTTGTAGCTTATTTTGGGTGGTGCTACAGCCATCTTAGATGCGTTATATGCTCGTTCATTCGATAAGAAATGACCCACAACGAAACCGTTGTAGAAGCGATTAACGACAATTTCTTGTAGTTCTATCATTAAAAAGTTTTGTGTCGCGTCGATTTCATTTAACGCAGCACGAACTTGGCTTACCCACTCAGCAATTTCATTCTTGTATGCCACGCGAACATATTGTTCCGTTACCTCGGATGGGGTAGGCATACCATCAATTGCGCGAATTTGTGCATTCTGACTGTAGAATAACTGACCATGAGCTTCACCATCACAGCTAATAGCTGCGCATGCCTTAACGACACTTTCAATGGTGCGCTTGCCTGTCTGTAAACTGAACATACAGATCACACGACACTGGCAGTCATATAGATAGATAGCAGGGATATTGGTGTTATAGCGATCTACTGAAAGAAACTCGCTATCCAGGAAATACATTTTTAAATCGTTATTCAGCTCTACGAGTGCATCAGCAATATTGTCATGTACTGCGCCTAACTGACGCGCTTCAACAAAGCTATCCCAAGATTTAGAAGTGGTTGTTTTATTCACGAACTCTTTAAGAAGAGAAGTGTTTTTACTAACCTCGGTAATGATACGATTTAAGACTGAACTGATTTCAGCATGTAGTTTCTTATATAGAGACTTGTTATCTGTTTCGTCAGTTTCATTTGCTGCCATTTGCTTTTCATTAAGCAACTGAAACGCATTTTTAATAGTGATTGAGTTTTTGTTACCCGCACTGACGGTTAGAAAATAGAAAGAATATTCTTTTTGAAGATGATAGTTGATGTAGTTTGCTACGTCTTTGAATAAGGCTTCATCATTCTCGTATGAATGAAACCCAGATTTGTCGCGCAAAAACTTATTAAGTGCCACTTTATCCAAACGTACACTAATAGAGGGTACGTTTGTACCTAGCAAATCCAATAGATTCGCTTGTAAAGCCGGGGAGCTGCCAGCTTGTATGTCTCGCTCGTGTGTCTGAAGCATTTACTACTTAAACTCTTAAAACAACGTACAACAACGCAATTATTTTGCCATCAGTTCTAGTCACTGCTTAGTGGCTAGTTGCTGTACTGTTCTTACCCTTCAAAAGATCAGCAGCCCGACAACACTGTGCCTGAATAATATAATATGAATAAAATTAAATCCATATAAATTGAGCTTTTTTTACCATTTTTTTTAATGATAAAGGTCAGTTTATTACCAATAAAACAAATCAGCATACCGGTAATTTGTAATCGGTAGTGGCAAATAATATTAATAAACTATCACTTTTATTTTTTTCACAAACTTTCACACTTAAAAAAACAAAAAATCATATAAAACAATATTTTAAATAAAAATTTGTATAAATAATAGGCGCACAAAAGAGGAATTTAATTAATATAGGTTTGTGTTTACAAATATACATTTAAAGGCAAAAATATAATCGCTTTTATAATATTTATATTATCTCAATAATACTTTTAGCTATATATATTAAAATCCTTTATAACGTGAAGCACCCATCTTTATTAATATATAAAATATATAAGTTGGGAGGGTAAATAAGTGATCAAAATCTCGACCAATACCCTAAAATAGTGCAAATATTCAAAAATCGCTGTTCATTTGGTCAAAATGTTTATTTTTTGGCTTAATTCAGTATAACTGTTAAGAGATGTTTAAATATGTGAAATTGATTAAATAAGAGTAAATACTCAAATTATAAATATAGTATAAAAAGTGTATGGAACTTTAATTTTCTATTTTTAAAATTTATATGTCCTTAAAATCACGTATTTTTAGGGGAGATTTTAAAATAAAAAGTAAAAAAAAATCTCCCTTGTGGGAGCTTGCGGGAGATTGGCAAAATGTACTACTAATTAGGTCGGGATTTTTACTGACCTCGTGAGTTCAATCATTTCTTCAAAAGACATAAACTCAGGCTGTTTGATCTCTAATTCACCATTAATATTGATGAACCATTCAAGTTCTGGTGACGTAAATTCCATTCCATGCGTCTTTCTGAGATCGTATAGACGTTTATTTTTACCTACATTAGAAGCTACCGACCACATACGCGGGTTACTTGGAGCTTGAAGCTTGTAGTTTGGCTTATTGCCTTTCATGCTGATAAAGCTTGCTTCAATATTTTTATAGCTCGGCTTAACACCAATATAGTTCTCTGATTCAACTAAAATAGTTGGCTCACAAATCAAGTTGATCAAGCTAAAGATCGGACCGAATACCTGAGTTAAGGTTTCTTCTGTCCAGAATAGATACTCACTTGGGATATTTTTACGGCGAGCATTGATCGTACCGGCGTAACCAAACATGAAACAATCACGAAGCGATTTATCTTCTAATGTATTCGTATTGAACACTGCATAAGGGGCAGGGTTCATAGTGTCATTTTCCTGGTCATAGATTTTATCCATGTCCAATGAAATGATCAGCGAATCCGGCTGCTTGTTACGGTCAAACTCATTCATATAGTTGCGTTGAACGAGTACACCTTTTACTTCACGCCCCAGATACTTGTAATTAGGCGTTTCAATATAGATACACCATTCTGGGAAGTGGTTAATATGTTTAATACTCAGGATTGAACCCGCATTAAGGTTAAAAACACGCTTATAAGAATATGGGTCAATACGGTACACTCCCTGAGAATAACGCCAGGTTGCAAGACAGCTTAATTGAGCGAACATTGCATTGAACATGGTGCGATCTAGGCGGTGATTTGTTAGAGCGGGGCTAAACGGCTCAAGAATGCTCATCCATACTTCTGTTGGGATAAATACAGAATCGTGCCATTCTGGTTTAGCACACGCGAGTTTACGCTTGATGTAAATGCTTTGTGTGCGCTGCCAAATAGTCTGATCTGTGTCAGTAGGTGGCATACTTTTAAAAAGCACATCAATACTGCGCATCTGCAAGACAGGATTGAAAACCTTTCCGGCTTTTCCGGCTAATTCTAAATTAGCAACTAGGCTGCCTAATTTTTCATAGTCCACATTAGTATTCATTTTTTAGTGCAATCCCATATCTAAACTTCAACGCAGATTAAAAAAAGCTGCAAGGATATTATAATACATTTAAACTCTTTAAGCTTTTTTCACCATAAAACATTGACCGAAATAGACAATATTTTCGCTACAATTGTCACAGAAAAATAACTCAAAATAATCATTGATTTTAATAGGTTGTTTTTTGATCAATATGTATAAATTAATGTTTTAGTTGGAATTAATTTTCTATTTTGTTACATATCCACGGACTTATCAACAGGCTTGGCAGGATAAGTCAATTCTTAAACTCTTGACTTTTTTCTCGCATAAAAGTGATCGGATTTCCGATCACCTTTAAGCTCACATCAGGCTTATGATTTCTTTGATTTGCGATAATCCCACGGCGCGACAGGGTGAGGGTCAGCCCATAAACCGCGCTTATTCGCTCGTGCATTGTTTTCATCGACCAATAAAGTAGGGTCTTTCATATATTGACGATAAACCCAAGCATAGCCGTCTTTAACCTGTTTATAGTTTATGCTATTGCGGAATTTCAGTGCCGGAGCCTTACCATTCTGCATTAAATACACTGTACCCAATACACGACCATAACGATCTCGGCTATCTTCCACCACATACACGTACTGGTTGTGAATGTAGCTGATATTTTGGCGAGACTTCTGACCAAATGCTTGTGAGCTTTCCGGTGCATCAATCTGGTTGAAGCGAATGCGTTGTTGTTGGTTGCGACCATCCAAAACGGTAATAGTGTCACCATCAGAAATACGGACGACCTTACCTGAGAAATCTGCGTGAGCTTGCATGCTGCAAGCGATTGTTAAACCAATTGTTATTGCTGATAGACGTTTCATTTATTGCTATACCTTTTTAGAACAGGATAACTTCTCTGTTAGAACAGATTATACCCACAAAACATGGCATAAGTCAATGTTTTTGATTAATTTGATTCTGCTTGTGCTGTTTTAACTTCTTGTTCAGCAAGCTTTCTTAATTGGTCAAACTGTTCTTCACCCTGGCGAGCAACCTGGTTTTTATCCATGTCTTTCATCACCTCATTCATATAGGCTTGGGCTTGTTTACGCTCTTCTTCGGTAAGCACTACTTTTTCAGATTCTTTAGGGTACTGGTTTAAACGCTTATTATATTCATTATAAGTGATACGGCTTTTATCAAGCTCGGCTTCAATATTGATATTCGCCTGACGCGCATTTAAGCAATCAAGGTTTTTATTTACTTGTTTGTCGATATCTTCATATTTGAGTTCACCACCGATGGCATTTACTTCGGCAACTTTACGCTCCACCATATTCAAACAGGTTTTGAGCACATCGTTACGAACAAAGTCATTGCTCTGATACCACTCGACAGTACGTGCTTTTTCTGTGGTTTGGGTTTTAGAAACAATTTCATTTAAACGCGCTTCTTCTTCTGATAATGATTTGTTGCATGCGGTTAAACCAAAAGTAGATATTACAGCGAAAGCGATAGATAGTATTTTATTCATCTTTGAGAATTTTCCGAACAGGTAAAATCGAGCAAAAATATAACATAAGTTCAGCGTATTCACGTAATTAAGTTATAGGTGGATTTGAAAACTATAAAACCAAATTCATCCCCACATTTTTTGATTTCTAATGTATTATCTACGTGATATGACCTGTTAGGCATAGTACGGAGATTAATTAAAGATGGGCGCGAGCGCGAACCTAAAATATTTAGTGATCGTAGAATCACCAAATAAATGCGAAAAAATTAAAGGCTACCTGGATTCTGAATATCCTGGTCAATATGAAGTGATGGCAAGTGCCGGTCATATCCGAGACTTAGGAAAAGGCGGGTTTGAGGATTTAGGCTATACAGTTCCAGGCTTCAAAGGCATTTATGCTATTTCTGAAAGCAAAAAGAACATTGCCATTAAGCTCAAGAATACCGCTCAACGTGTAGAAAAAGTTTTTCTCGCAACGGACTTAGACCGGGAAGGCGAAGGTATTTCCTGGCATTTAAAAGTCTTGCTTGGTCTGAAAGACGCTGACTATGAACGTGTGACTTTTGGTGAGATCACTAAAAATGAAATCATCAAAGCTATTCAAAATCCACGAAAAATTGATATGCACCTGGTCGCTGCCCAGGAAACCCGCCGACTGCTAGATCGTTGTATTGGTTGGGGATTACATCAGGTGGTCCATGATGCTGTCCGTTTCACTTCTAGCGTAGGTCGAGTACAGACACCGGCATTGCGACTGATCGTTGAAAAAGAAATTGATATCCGCGATTTCAAACCTACCGCTTACTATGAGCTGTTCAGCAATTTTGATAAAGGTTGGTCGGCTAAATGGGACCCTAAAGCCGGGGAATCAAAAAACCATTCTTGGTTTAGTCCAGGTCAGGAATACATTACTGACAAGGCAATGGTAGAGGAATTAAAAACCAAAATTACCGATCTGACTGTTACTTCAATCAAAAATAAACAGTCACCATCAGCTCCGGCTAAACCGTTTATTACCTCAACTCTGCAAAAGACAGCCTTTACCCAATTAGGTATGTATCCGGCTGATACGATGAAGTATGCGCAAAAGCTGTTTGAAGATGGTCATATCACTTATCATCGTACCGATTCGCCTAACCTCAGTGATGAAGCCATAGAAGAAATTAAAGCGTATGGGCGTAAAGAAGATATCATTGTAGTGGGGCGTAAATGGCAAGCAGGGGCATCAGCACAGGAAGCCCACGAAGCTATCCGTCCAACCAGTATCTTTAATACTCAAATTCAATTTTCTGACCCAAAAGAAAAGCAGCTCTACGATCTGATCTGGAACCGTACTCTATGTTCTCAGCTCGAAGAAGCAACCTATGATGTACGTGAAGTTCGCATGGAAAAAGAAGTCTTTGTGACCATCAATGGTGAACTTGAACAACGTACAGCGCATTTCGTGGCTCGTGCCAGAAAGCTGATTTCTAAAGGTTGGCTGCAATTCACTGAATCTCAAAAAATCGACCTGAGTGATGAAGAGAAGGCTAAGGAAGAAAAGGAGGAGGAAGCTGCTCTTTTCAATAACCCTATCCCAGATGATCTGAAAGAAGGTGATGTAATCAAACCACTTGAAGTTCAGATGAAATCTCGTCGTACCACAACACCTAAACGCTATAACCAAGCATCGTTAGTTTCTGCACTGGAAAAACTAGGGATTGGTCGTCCATCTACCTACGCAACTATTCTGGCGAAGCTTTATGAGCGTGAGTTTATTGGTGAGAAGAAGCAAAAAATCCATGCCAATCCAAACGGTATCAAGCTGATCGAAACCATCAAGGACCAGTTTAGCTTCGTGAATTACGACTATACCGCGAAGATGGAAAAAGCACTGGATACGATTGCGTCTGGAAAAGCTAACTGGCTTGAGATCATGTCTGATATTCATAAACAGACACTCGAAGTTGAACGTGAGGTTTTTCAGCGTAATGTTCTGGCATCTATTCCACTACATAAATGTACAGAACCTAACTGTAACGGCCGTATGATGCCCCGGCTTTATGTCGGCACAGATAGTAAAACCAAAAAGTCATTTGAACGTGCTTACTGGCGTTGCAACAATAAAGGCTGTGGTCACAGTATGCCGGATAATAACGGTGAACCAGGTATTCGTTGGAAAAAGACCCAGACTGCGCATACATGCCTGAAATGTGAAACACATAAGCTAATCTTGATTGAAGGTAAAGATGATGCAGGAAAAGACCGCGCTTACTATCGTTGCGCCGGCTCCCTAGACAACTCAAAACCGAAGTGTGGTGAATATTTCGATTACATACCAGAGACAGGTGAGCCAAATTTTGAGAAGTGGCGTAGAGATCATACTCACAAGTGCTTGGAATGTGATGGCTATATCCGGTTCCGTAGCGGTGATCGTGATGGTACTCAATGGACTGCTTTTATTTGCGAAAACATCAGTCGCAAAAAGAATCCATGTAAATCCTATTACCCGGTGGCTGCCAACGGTACTGAACCTGACTATGAAGCTTATAAAGCCAAAAAAGCTGCTGCACCAAAAGAAGAGATCGTTGACGGTCATACTGCAAGCTGTACCGGCTCGCGCTGTTCAGGTGAGTTGAAGCTGTACAAAATGTTCAGCAAGAAAAATAACAGCGATTATTTCATGTGGAAGTGCGGTAAGTGTAATCGTCGTTACTGGAATAATGAAGATAATACGATCGGTAAGGAAATTGCTGATCGCAAATAAAAAGACAGGGTGTTTGGATTCTTTTCTGAACATCCTTAATTTGTATATAATGCCTTGCGGTTCAGTTAGACCACTATGTTTTTAATAAACAACTAATTAGGTAGGCGAATTTATCCCTACTCAAGTGAGTAACGATGACAACAGATAATCAACCAAAGAAAGCACCTGTGAAATCTCAGGTGGCAAGCACTAAAGCAGCTCCAACTCAAACATCAAAACCACAACAACCAAAAGGACCAAGTAAGGCTCCAATCATTGTTTTAGGTGTTTCTACGGTATTCCTTCTTGCGGTCGTAGCCTTTGCTATGTTCCAGAACAGCAAAATTAAGAGCGAGCGAAATCAAATCCTTGCTGCCTATAATGAAACACAGGTGGTTCCGAATCTTTGTCAGGAAGGCAATAACTCAATCTGCTTATACGGTAAAACGACTGCTGTTGATGATTATTTAATGATTCTTTCACGCACGTTACAGGTTAAGCCAAGTACCAGTTACGACATTATGCTTGAGGTGGTTCCAACCAAATTAGCCCCTCAGGAAGCTGCGGTGAATACTGATTGTCGTCCGAACAACCATCATCTTTATATCTGTCAGCGTATGACGACCTCAAATCCTAAAAAGCTGATCGAAAGCTTGTTAGGTTCGTATGACAACCTGAATCCAAACATCGAATACAGCGTTTCATTGATCTTAACACCACGCGCTACATTGATCGCTGACGATTCACAACCACAAAATATGCAGATGGCTCCAAATGCTGTGGGTACAGTTCCACAGCCAATGCCACAACCACAAGAAGGTCAGGTTGTAGAGGGTCAAGCTCCTGTAGAGGGTCAAGCTCCTGTAGAGGTTCAAGCTCCTGTAGAGGGTCAGGATGTAGTTCAGCAACCGGCTTAAAAATTTTTAGATATAAAAAATGCCACCTGATCGGTGGCATTTTTTATATTTTATATTTTGTGCAGCACTTCATTTCACTATTGATATTGATTATTAGTAATTGAAGAAATCGGGCTGATACCGCGATTCTGGCAGAACATAGTAGCCAGAGCCAAAACTAATGCCAGGAAACAGAACTGGAACAGGCAAATAATAGCGAGCTGCGCCATGCTGCCGTACATTGAATTACTTAATAATTGTAGAATTAGGAAATAAAGAAGGAGTAACCCGGTGAAATAAGCAGTGTTGGCGAATAGTCGCTGATGCCATCCCGCCCAGAATGCGAGGAAAAAGCCGTAAATACTAAAACTTTTGATAATCCGGGCAACTTCTAATACCTGTCCTTTTGACGCATCAGACCAATTACAAGCTACTATAATAAGCAGCAATAAAATGGTGATGATATTGAACAAGTGGTATCCAAATTCTGTCGCAATGATTTTCCATCCCGAAGCAACAGTACCATCAGCTAGGCGTGTGCTTAGACCAATAATTTTATCCTTCTGCGGTTTAACCGCTTTCGCGTCATGGACGCTTTCATTTTGATTTGATTGCATAGGTTGACTACTCTACGTTAATTTTTGGCAACTATAATATTGAGTAATAAGTTGGCATTCTCATATTATGGGTTAAAATCTATTTAAAACCATAGTAAAAGATCAAAAAAAACCCTCAAAAAAACTGAGGGCTTCTTAATAAGAGTGTGTCCGATTAAATACGGAACTCTTCTAAGATCGTAGAAACGTCTACACCACGCTCTTGAGCAATATTATTCAACCAACGTGGCGGCTTACCGCGACCAGTCCAGGTTTCTTTTTCATTTGCCTTGTTACGGTAAACAGGCACTACAGGGGTACGACGTTTAGAAGATTTTTTCTTTTCAGCAATATATTCATCATATTTAGCACGGAGGGCTTCTAAGTTTTCAAAACCTAATGCCTGAGCTTGAGATTCCATTACCTCATATAAGCCAATAACTTCTTCACGCTCTTTATTTTGCAATTCAATTTCAATTTGGTGCTGCATATCTTTTAACTGTTCTACTGTTAGATTACTCAAATCAATATCTTCTGCTTTTGTCTCTTTTAAATTAGACATGATTCACTCCAATTATATAACTTTAATATGTAATACAGATTTTGCGTACATTTAAAACTATTACTATATTTAATGCAATAAACAATAAACTTATATTGAAACTAAATTGCATTTCTAATTGCTTTTTTAAGCTCACTAATACTAGGACGCTCGGTAAATCGAATAACTGGAATACCGGCACTATTTAATAAAGTGTCTCGTTTAATATCACGCTCTTTATGATAAAGATGACTGCGATCATCTAATTCAAGAACAAGTACCGGGTTGAAATCTTTATCACACAGACAATAATCACATGCTGCACGATTAAATTCATTTCTTCGCGCAATATTGCGAGTTGTAATCATAGAGTTAAAACTTACCTGGCATAAAACAATTAAATTAGAAGGGCATGCTTTAACTAAATCGTAATACATAGGTCTTTCTTTTACTGTAAGAATTTTCTTCGCTTTAATATCAGTATAAATTTTCTTACAGTTTTCAAAGCCAATACGTTTCTTTGGCTTAATCATTAACCAAATTAAAATAAGCCCTGATACGATTGAAACTGTCAAAAAAACTGAGCCAACCAGTGTCATAAAATTAAACCTAAAACATCAAGTTAATCTGATGGCAGTGCCATCGGCGTTCCTTCTTCCCTGATTATCGTACTTTTCTATGAGCTTGTCAGGACTATAGAGTTCAAAACCCGAAATCCTTAAATATTCTAGGGTTTCAGATACCAATTTGATTAGATCATCAAAGCTGAAAGACTGTCTATATTCAAACTTGCTGAGTGTGCGTTTTTCGACATTATAAACAAAGATAAATCGCCCATTAGCACTATCGTTGCTGAGTGAAAATAAGACTAAATTTGCGAATGTCCAAATTGTATCCTGGGTACAGGGGATTAATTCAAAATCTTTGCCATCGTATGCAAAAATATCACGAATAATTACAGTAGGTAATATATCGTTAATCTGTTTAATTATTGATGGAATATCTATTAAATGTACTTTAAGAGAATAATCAAATGCCACTAGAGGTATATATTCAATATTCAGCAATTCTGGGAAATCCAAAACACGATTAATATTTAATGGCATGGTAGTACGCTTCACAAATATTTCTAAGGAAAGCGGGTCAATCCATACATCAATATTCTTAAAAGTATCTGATTCCACAAAACAATCAATGAAGCTATTGTCGTATTTCAGAACAAATGAATTATCAAAGTCTATATATTCTATACACTTATTATTTTTAAAACTTTCATAGATTTTAGCTTCATTCGACACCCATATTTCGATGCCATTAAAACGCTGATTAGAACAAGCGACAACTATTTTGGTTGCATCTATTCCCAAAAATTTAGAGAAAGCATTAATTAGGTCAGTAGGGGAAAGAAAGCTATTATAAATTTCCTGGATTATTTCAAAATCCTGTTCATCAAATTCAGGACGGATAAACGCAAAATGATTCTGATAAGTTGGAGAAAGGAAATATAAATCATAGTCATATCTGGCAATCTTGGCAGCATGGTTTTTCCACTGGATTGCAAGTAAAGGAAGCCCTTTCCGGCTGCTGACAATACTGCTGATCTTTTCTTTAATTTTCGCCAGGAAAATATGTAAATCTTTACGAGTATTCTCTTCTTTATAGATTAGCTTTTTTGCATCTTCAAAATCAGGGGTGTTTGAGGTAATCAGAGTTTGCTTTTCATAGCTCATGTTTAAACGAGCCTGGACATTAGACTCAATTTTCTTCAACCAATCCACGCGCTTAATCATGTTAAACCGGGAATCATAGTCAAACTGAACTAAAGGGATACCCGCAGCCAATTTAGCCTTTTGTAATTTTTCTTGAAATTGATAGAACTTTTTATCTTGTTCGATGCGTTCAATTTCATCAGGAGTGAGTAGCTCTGAAACCATCAAATCAACCCTTAAATAGTGGTTTTTGGTGTGTAATTAATGGCATTCACATTATCAAAACTGTTGATAAAAACCTAGATATAATCAACATATATATTACAAATTTAAAGCGACTAATTTACGGTTTAGATTGTTTTTATTTTTAGTGATTAAACTGCTATATTTACTTGGCTTTTAATAACTTGAGCTTTCAGCCAAGATTGGAAAATATTTATATGTTTAAACACACTTTTTTAGCACTAAGTTTAAGTAGTTTGTTGAGCAGTGTAACTTTCGCAGAAAAGGCACAAGACAATACACAACCTCAGGAAAGCAAAGAAAAAAATATTGCGCCTGTATCTTCGGCCAAGCTGCCTGAAAAATACCCGACACCAGATGAAATCGACAAATTAATGCGTATCCATTTCCCGAAGGAATGGGCGCAGAAGCAAGCTACTCAAAATAAACCTGAAACATCAAAATCTGTTACTCAGGAATCTGTGAAAACCCCAATGAAAGCCTCAGAGAAGGTAAAGCCAAAAGCTCCTATGACTGCACCGGTGCAATCAACTCCGGCAAAAGATACGATTCGGGTCCGTCAGATCACTGCGGGTAAAACAGCTAAACAAAAACTTAGTGAGCATAAGGCAACCGATATACAAAAAATGGGGGTCAACCTCAAGTACAGGTACAATCCGAAGTTGTACACATTGCTGCCAGACAATGTAAAAAATATTGGTCTGATCGGGCGGGTAAACTACACAAGTGTTGGCTCGCTGCGGATTTATCGAGACGTTTCCAGTAAAGCTTTAGCTGATGCCTATTTCCAGAACCATCAACGCCATAGTGAATTGTTCTCGGCTTACTTGGCTCGCAAAATCACCTTGAATGATGGTGTTATCGGGAAAAAGGTCACGCTTTACAAAGCATTTATTGATGAACTTGGGTACAAGTTTGCTGATACCCCGGTGCGGTCTGTTCGATCTGCCAAAGAAGCAGAAGAGAAGTATCTCTATATTATGCTGCGCTTAACGCCAAGTGACCGGATTCTTTTCTGGAAATACATTAACACCATGCGTACCGGTGATACGGTAAATCTACCAGTAGGTCTAACCATTGCTGATATTTTGACTGCGGATATCTAAATCAGTGCAGCATTAAAAAAGGTCGTGAATTTCACGACCTTTTTTAGTGTCACCATTGATGATGATTACTGGCTTGAGTGGTTTGCTTTCTGCAATTCCAACACGTTTGCTTCTGGGTTATAGCTACCATCATCACCCCCCATTAAAGTACGCAAATCTTCCGGTTCATAAGGACGATCTTCTTGTACAGCTACAGGTGTATCTACTGCCGTTTTTACTGCCAAAGCAGCTTCTTCTTGCTTTTGTTGTGATTCAGCTAAAATCTTAGTCAAACTTACATCGGCATGTTCATAGCGATTGTCTTTTACTACAGGCGTATCCTCGTCAACCAATTGTGGCTGTGCTGTATTTTCGGCAACAAATTTCAAGTGCTTTGAGTTGATATAGTCTTGAAGGACCGAAGGTGAGTAAGTGATATAACACTCTTCAATCGTCTCTGTGTCGAGGTTGTACACGATATAGATTGGCAAGCCTTGTCGAGTTTCACTTGTAATGTGGATTCGGTGCTGACCTTGCTGTTCATGCTGTGCAATCAGGATATCCAGATATTCAGGCGTAGTTACTGTATTCAATACAAACTGACGCGCTTTGATCTGGGTCACTTCAATATCAAGTACCAGATGACGAAGGTTGTTCAAATGGTTGTCTGGAATTTCATTGAATGCAGTTACATACCAGGTGGTGAAATTACCGACACCAATTAGACTGCCTTTATGTTGATACCCGAATGGGATTTGTTCAATATCTCCACGATCTACATGCGCAATAACAGAAGGTGTATAGTCATCACCCCAATTAAAGTCGTGCATTGGACCACTTGGGAAAGACATTTTTTCGTATTCTTCACCCAGAAGGTCAGATGACAGGTTCAGCTTTGGAGATTGCTGCGAATAGATTTTGCTTTGATCAAGCAGGATGCCATTGATTTTGAATGCGTTGAAGTCCTGGCAAAAACGGCAGACATGATAGAAAGAAGTCGAAAGGACAGCTACAGATTCATCAAAGTTTACGAGCAAGTATGCAACGTCAGTTTCATCATCTTTTTTCAGGCTGATAGAGTAAAAACCAAAGGCATTTGTCGGAACCAGTTGCTTACGCAGCATTAAGTGATCTTGTAAGGGATTAGCCTCATAGAAGATGCTGCCACTGAACCGCAAATTGGTTGCCTTGATGATACGGCGCGGTTGAAAGAAAGGATATAGACCACTTTCAATAATAATCAGGGTTTCAACAGGAACAGAGAGGGTTTGACCTAACAGGTCTACTTCACCGATGGTTAGCAAACCACCATCGTTACCGGAAATTTTTATCATTGAATGATAACTCCATTGTTTTATATAGCAGTGGCTAAATGCTCACTATGTTTTTTCTGTGGCTGAAAGCCCACAATTAATTCGTCCTTATTCTGACTTAAAACAAAGCAAAAATATAGTTCAATATAAAATTTTTGGCATAGCAGTATGTGCCTATAAATTAATCTATGAAGTCGGTTTAAACTATTTTTTAAACTGGTTAAAAATATGGATTAAATATAGTTAGATACTTCACAAATCAATTACTTTTAATATACTACCGCTATCGCAGTTGTTTACGCGACGATTTCTAAAACATAAGAGCAAAATCAATGTCAAATTAACCGGGGAAACTCAAAAGAAGAATTAAAGGCTCTTGTGGAAAATGAATTTCATATTCATGCTTCTTTTTAAGCAGAAGTTTTTTTTAAGTCTTTCATGCTCAGTCATGGTAGATTTACACCTGACCCAAGTGGCGTAGTCATTGGGAAAAATAGTCTTAGGAAATAATGATGAAAAAGGCATTAATTTTAGGTCTGCTGTCAGCGACCTGTTTGATAACAACAACTGCTATGGCAGAAGTGCGGGTTAGCTTTTCTCACACTGAGGTTCCAAGTAAAGCCCCTATATTCGCCCAACAGTTAGAATCAAGCTATCAGCTCCCACCGCAATATGTGGATTTAAAAGAGCAACGTCTGGCGAAAGACGTAGGCAACCAAGTTATTAGCACACCAAAATCGGCATTAAAGCCTGGTAAAAACTGGTTTGGTCTAAACCATGAACGTGTCTATGCGTATCTGGACCAATACCCAGAAGTTAAAGAGCTAGTTATCAGTTATATGTACCGTCAGGGCATTACAAACTTCTTGGATGTGAAAAACTTTGTCACCGTTCAGCAAGCTGTAGATGATGAACTGACTTATGACTTCCTGAATAAACGATGGTTCATTAACGATCTTAAACAGTACGTTCAAGACGAAAACCATCCATTCGTGAAGTACCACAAGTCACGTATGACCCCAGAACATTTCCAACTGTTCCAACGCGCCCTGAATAGCCAACCGGCACAGGAAAATGCAGTGATCAATATTAAAACATTAGTAGTTCACGGTATGGTTCTTCAAGACTTCTATGACCGTAAACTCCCTACAGCAAACATCAACGGAGCTGACCTATAATGAAACTTAAAAAATTAGCTATTGCTTTAGGTGCTGCGGTCGCTCTTACGACTTTCACCGGTGCATTCAAGGTAAGTGAACTCAGCCTGAATAAAGGTTTGTCAGATAACATCACTATCATTCAGCCAGAATTAGCGGGTGAGCTGTCTAAGCACTTCCTGTCAAACGATATTAAGGACATTTACCTGAATGTACGTGATCTGGAAACCAAGCATATTTATGATCGCTTGCCACAGACATACAAGTACAACATTAATGCTTACTTGCATCGTACTTCTCTGGAAAATGCGCTTGCCGGTTCACCTCTGAAACGTGGGGATGAAGTAGAAAAGATTTCTCTGTTACAAATCATTGAAGAGAATAACCCCAGCACTGAAAATATCCGTACCAATGAAGATTACCTGACTGTGCTTCGTGCTATGTATCAGGATGTTTTCGATTATCATTTCGCCGTTGCATTGTTAGAGAAAAAAGGGAATACCGTTAAGGCAACTTTCACGAACTTCTCTCAATACAAGATCAATGCCATTCGCGGTAATTTGCGTATTCTGGACAGTGAAAATGGCAATGTGATCTATGATGGTCAGTTCAAGCAACGCTTCGCTTTACCGATTTCAAGCGACCGTATGATCAAATTCTCTGAAACCGTGAAGATCGACAATCCACACTTTGCCAACATCCCAAGTGAACGTCTAGTGTACCAAGCTAAAGTACAGGAAGTGGCTTTGGATAATGGTAAATACCTGAATATCCAACAGATATATGATAAGCAAACGGAAAAGCAAGTGGTTAAGCCAACCCGCCAACACCCATAAACTATAGTCTTCTTGGTAAACCTCGCTCCGGCGGGGTTTTATTATTTTAGGTTGTCATGTTCTGTATATACAGAAACCAGTTTTCAATAAATTAACTTATGCCATGTTTTAAAGTAATAATTATTCATGCTATTTAGTGTATTTTTATATAGTTCTACTAATCTAAATTAATGGTATTTTAAAGATAAATAAACTTCACAGACTATCGGATTTAATATGGGCGGGGAACTGCAAAACAATCTTTTCTTTATGAGCCGTAAAGTATCGAACTTTTTGAGCTATGAATTGTCGTATAATTATCAGGTCGTAAACTGGACATTAAACTCTTAAACTTTAACAATAGAGTTGTAAACTCAAAAGGTATTCAAAAATGGAAAAATTTGCTAAAACATTAGCAGTTAGTTTAATAGTATCTGTATTTATTATGACAATATTAGTTTTACTAGATGTATTCTAAAATTAGTTTACATCTATTATGTCAAAAATCGCTTTATAGTTCTAAATCCAAGTTTGATTAAGTTTAGAACTATAATGTAAATTTATTCAAAACACATGATCTAAGCTATTAATTTTAGATTGCATCAGTTCAAGACTTTAATGTGAAAAGAACCGATGATTTTGTAAGTTAGCTAAAATTAGCTTTTCCACGACTTACTTCATATAGCTAAAATATCACTTTATTCGGATAAATAAATTTACAAAACCTAGAATAGTTTTTTTAAACTCACCATCAACCTGTTTAGTAGATGGAAGCAATATAACAATTATAAAAAATATGAAGCTTGGATACATCAACCAACTGGTTACATTTTCATTTACTAAGTAGTAGTTAAAAGCCTGTAAAGAAAATAAAACCAATGCTAATAACATACATATCAAAAAATAAAAAAAGCAAACTTTTTCATAAATAACATATTTTCTTTATCCTTTTTAAAATACCTTATCTACACATTCAAACACTTTCCCAAGAAAATGAATAAAACATTCTACCACAATATTTTTTATTTTATAAAATACCAAAAAAACTACTTATTAGGTGATTTAATTACCAAAAAAGTAATTATAAAACAAAAAGATAACCTTGTGCGGTGATTGAAAATCAACTCTCTAATTCTTTATGATAATAGGTACTGAATTGGTGATTTTTTAGAGTATGAAAAGCATTTATGATGTTCGATTAGAAAACTTGAAGCATATTTTGAATTTTATAAAACGTAAAGATTTAAGTACCATTATCGACACTGAATATAACCTTCTAAATCAATATCTGGGTGCTAATGCCAAGAAAAAAATTGGCCCAAAAATCGCAGCAAAAATTAATACAGGTTTAAATCTTCCTGAGAATTGGATGGATACACCTCATACTTTAAATCAGGTGAAACTTGCACTGAATAGCCAACTAGAAATTGAAGATGAAATAGATTCTTTTAATTTGCTTGATATTCTTACCATCAAGGCACAGAAGAATAGTAATCTACGAATAGATTTTAGTGTGGAATATACTCTGGAAGATATTCTTAAAAAGTACAGTAAAATTCGTCATGCTGAATACTTATTAAAGACTTCAAAACTTTTCTTAATAGAAGGGAATAGTACAAAATCTTTCTATCGGAATGGACAGCTTATAGGTTGCTCGAAAATTTCAGATATTAAACCTGGTGCAGATGTATTAATTATTTTGCAGAATGGTGATGTAGCATTTTCAGAGTTTTTATATGAACGATTTGATTATCTGAACTTTATGAATGGACTTAAAGAGCGCGAAATATTTTCTAAACAAGAGATTCAGTATATTGCACCGATAGACTTTGTGATGATGCCAAACTGAATCATATATTTTTAATTTGCATACATCTTTTTAGTGCACTCTGAATTATTTCTGATCTTATCACTCCACTCTATTAGTTCATTCACATTTTCTGGCTTTACTGTATTTTCAATATTCGCCAACCAACAAGTCGTATCATGAGTCGGGTCCTGAGAAGCGTACTTAGCTCTGAATGAGATTAGGTTTTGGGTAACAGAAGAGGCAATTTTCGGATATTGCACATACAAAAAACCAATACTGTATACATCAGCAAACGCTTCCTTCCAAAGCACTGATTTTCCTGCTTCAACATAATAGGTTTCTACATCATCGACTAAAATAGCCGAACGGAACTGTGGTGCAATTGCATGAGTACCAATGACTATGTTGTGAGGGTGCTTCGGGTCCACCCGGTCGAGATTAAATGTAGCAAAGTCACGTTTAATATCTAAACAGTGGGCCAACTCATGAACCATGATCATCAATTTTGGAATGTCGATATCGGTTTTTACATTTGGTAGATTTACCGCAACTGCATTAGTCATGTCCTGAATGCTCTCACCATTATAATTAAGTTTACAGTGCGCATTTTCAAGCGTAATAGAAGCTCCTGAGCTGTTAGGCAAATTCAGCCGGCTCATGGCCCAGGAGTTCTTAGTATTACCTAGACGAATAAGAACATTATGATCTCTACCTATCGCTTTCACTATCCCAAACTCTTTACTTTGAGCGTCTAGTAAGTTCTGTTTCTTAAACACTGTCATGTCACGCAGCTTATCTGCATTTGCAGTTAGGTATGCAGATGCGAAGATCAGCATAAACACGCCACAAACGCCGAATATGAAGCTAGGGCTTGTATTAAAAGGCAGGCTTGGGCTGACATACCAAATAATGTAAAAGAAGCTCACTATTAATAGAATAATCGGCAATAAAATATTTAACGCCATCCAATTATGCGCAATGTAGGCAAATTGAATAGTAAGGGCATTGGCACAGACCACTAACACAGCCAGGCTGATCAGAAATAAAATAGCGTGTACTGTTTTACGTTTTGATTCAGTCTGGCTCATATCATGTCCTTATATGCGGTGTTTATAGCGTTCAGCGTCAATGGGCGCGTACAGCTCTTTCATACGCTTATAGGTGGAACCTTTTAGGCTAGATGAACTAAGTTTTTTATTTGCCATCAGCT
This sequence comes from Acinetobacter sp. 10FS3-1, assembly GCF_013343215.1. Classification (NCBI taxonomy): domain Bacteria; kingdom Pseudomonadati; phylum Pseudomonadota; class Gammaproteobacteria; order Moraxellales; family Moraxellaceae; genus Acinetobacter; species Acinetobacter sp. 10FS3-1. Next base: position 350,508 of record NZ_CP039144.1, on the reverse strand, counting down.
CGTTATCAAGTATTTCTTCTAACTCATCCCAATGATCTACAAGCACTTCCCAATATTTAGAGACAGGGCGCATGATAGACAAGTGCTCACGCATTTCTGGAACCTGTCGCAATAGTTTTACACAGCGATTTAAATCACTGCCATCAAGAGGATGTTGAGATGCTTCATACGCTTTGATTTTTGCAGTTTTTCCCTTGCTCATGATCGTAGCTGCAAGGCATTTACTAGATAAACCTGTATCTCCCTGGATAAGCCAGGCCATTAGTCGGTCAATCGTTTCTTGGGAAACAAGTACCTGTGTAGCAATTGTCATTGTTATATTCCTTAAAATAACAATACCAATAAAATCTATTGGCATTGAAGGATTTTGTTTGGAGTGTATTCAGGCTTACTTCTTCAACTGGAAAGTACGCTTGCGAATCACATTGATTGGTTTCTTCGCCGGCGGTTCCGCAGCAGCAGAAGAGGACTGGCGATTACCGCTAGGCTTCTTGAACTGTGGTTTTACAGTAGCTTGAGCCTGTTTCTGCTTTTCCTTCGCTTTAGGCTTTGGTGCTTCTTCCGCAATAGTTTCCGGTTGTGGCTTAGTATTATCAATAATGGTTACTTCACCAGCAGCAGCCATTTTCTTGATCTGACCAATGATCGTGTTATGTATCGTGATCTTGGTATTTTTTTCTCTAATAGACCGTGCGCGATTAGTCAAGTAATTACTTAGACGACGACATTCCCGAATAACCTCAATAGGGGCATAACCAAATTCATTGAGCATTTTCTCGTCTGTCACAGGTTCAAGTTGTGCCGGGTCTGGTTTAAAACTGACACCGCGATCTTCCAGATTAAAGCCTTCCAGATGGGCTGCCTTGACTTGGAACCGATGGGTATGACCACCATAATTCACTGAAAGTACATTTTTCGTATCAGGTTTCGATTCATACGATTGTACATACAGAAGTTCAAGCTGTTTGGTATGGAACAGATGAAGCAATATTTGGGTATAGATCGTATGAGTATGATGACGCGCAAATTCAGCTTTTTGAGCTTTCTCTTTAGCAGCTTCAATCTGGCTTTCCAGTTCTTCATTCGGTTCTTGCAGTTGCAACTCTAAAAGGTACTGATCACACTTGAACTTTTCATAGTAGTTCCGTGTTTGAAGTTGGCGCAGCAAAAACAATAGCGTATCGAGATTTGGAGGGAGGTCGATTTTAGTGGTCGGCGTAAAAACTATATTTGGCAGTTTATTTAACTCAGACAGGTTAAAATTTTTCCTCTTCAAGTCTTTTTTCGTCAGCATATAAATGTCTTTTACTCTGTATGTACATTGTCCGGCAAGGGATTAACCCTTGCCATATTCACGCGCATTAAATGGTTTTTAAAAGGCTAAGTCCATTTCGCCCCATTGTTCCGCGTACTTAGTCGCCAACTCAATGTTGCATTGAGATTTAGCGATCTCAGACACAAAGAATACCTGACCTTTTGCTATATAGTCTACTCTTAAATCACATTCAATAGCTGCAAAATATTCAACGAATTTTTGCGAATATTCATCAAAGCTAGAATTGATTTTTTTACATTCAAATTCTGGCAATTGTGCAATAAAACTTTGAACAATAATATTGTCTTTTTTGTTTAGCAAAAGTTCATCAATCGCGCTCTTGATGGTCATTCCAAGTATATGAAACTCTGACGAACGCACTGCATAAGTACCGCTTTCGCCATAGATAATCGCCCATAATTCAATGTCGCATTCTGGGGAGGTTTTTCTGGCATTTTCAAGTTGATTTAAAGCATAACTAAAGCAGTGATTTAATGAAAATTCGGCTTGATGAAATTGGGTCAGGTTGTAGCTGAAATTCAGCTCCGGGCAGAACTGGTGCTTAAAACCAAGTTCAGGGTGAGCATAGTCGATACCAAAATTGGCAAGCAGAATGTTCTTGGTATGTTCTTTCGCCCTCGGAAATGGTCTGACTAAGCTACTAATAAAATTAAATCGGCTCCCGAATAACTCCACGATATGCTCATTGCGTATGGTGGAATCCAGATTTCCATAGAGCGGATTTTTCAGGGTATGGCGAAGTTCTTGATAGAAATTCAAGCCGATCTCAGCACCGGTATGGTCAGCAATATGCTTAAAGTCCTCAATCCACTTTGCAATCTCTTCAATACTGCGTGAGTTTTGAAAAATATGCTGAAACTGGTACAGCAGGGCATTAAATACCGCATGCTTGGCAGTGGCTCCTTCAAAGCGGGTCGAAGTCTGCGCCCAACGGATAGGCAAGTTATGACCGATATGCAACCTGATACGCGCTACACCATTTTTCATGTCGATATAGAACGTCTCGCCTGATTTATCGCCCACAGAAACTAGCTCTATGCAGAAATATTCAGTCGGATATTCAGCATCCGGGGTACACAAGAAGAATAAGGAACCGGTGAGAGTATTCGGCTGATAATCCTTGTCCACATTTTTATTTAATACATTGAACGGCTCAAACTTGTCTGGGCCATGATAAGCCTTGTTTGGCTTTGTCAGATAAGCAAAAGGGATAACTTCGCCTAGAAGAGAAAGCTGCCCTATGCCATTTGCAAAGTGCTCAAATAACTCTGAAAAAGAGAGTTTCGGGTACTGATGAAAATGATTGCGAACCACCTGGACGGCTAAAGCATATTTTGAATGATCTGTGAAAACAGTAGTTTCTTCAATTTCCACAGTTCGCAAAGCATTACAGTACGGATGGGCTTCAAAGAAGCCCTCGTATGTCTTATTTGTCATATTAAACCCATACCAGATTAAGCAACTGCTTGGTATTGGTCGCAGTCATAACCATTTGCGGAAGCTTTAAAAGCTTGTTGATCAAGAGCTTCTACAGCTAAGTCCAGATACTTGTCTGTAAGGTGAATGACCTGGAAATAGTGACGGTAAAACTCGTGTTTTGCCATTTGGGTATTGTCTAGTGGATTAACAAAACGATCATTAGCAAGGTTGCGATTGACTTCTGGCAAGAATGAATTGATCAGAAAGCATTTTTCATCTTTATTAGTAAAGATATGGTCGATTTCAACAAGACTATTTTCTTCCAGAAATTTGAGAGTTTCGCGTAAACGCTTCATTTCTTTTAAGTGGAAGTAAGGTTGGAATTTGATAGGTTTCAGGTTTACCAATACTTTCTCGAAGCCAAATACATTATGTATTAGGCGAGTAAGGAAATTTGCATCTAAACCGGTGCGTTGAGCGAGAAGGTTAGCTACAGTCATACTAATTTGGTGATGGGCTTGTTTAATTTCTTGATCGACCTTAGAGAGTAAGGCATGTTTTTCGACCATAGAAAGGTTCATTTCGGCTTTGATCTGTTCTTTACTTTGAATAGCAGCAACGTAAATTAATTGTTCTTGCACGATTGAATCCACCTGACAGGACGGGATATATGTATATTGCGGGAGCTAATATATAGTATTTTAGCAATTGCTCTAAATCTTAATTTTATATAAAAAATATTGGCAAAGATACACAAGTTCACAGGATTATTCCTATAAAGCTCGATTCGGCTGTATGCTATATTTATCAATACTTTTAGCGATTTTGTGCACCAAAAATGGATGTTTCTAGCCGTGATCGGAGTGTGTTTTCATATCTTCCGGGAGACCTGTTTGAAAAAAGCAATGTGCAAGAATTTACAATTTTGCATGTGGATGACCGCGCTGTGTATGGCGCACTCAAAGATGAAAACGGCATAGGATTGAAGAAATATCCGCACCTCACCGCCTTGATGGATGATGGTTTTGAGCCAAACCAAGAATACCTCGAAGTCGAAAAGGAAGTCCTTGAAAAGTTCAGCCTATATGCTCCGCGCAGACTGGAAGATGGAACCTGGGCTGCACTCACTCGTCTGGTCGCAACTACGGCGATCTGCGTAAATTATGATGCAGACGGTATGGGGATTTCGATGTATGAAAGTCGATACTGTTTCAGCAATACTCAGGTATTACCGCACTATGGGAATGCGAGCTATTGGTTGGCACAGCTCAAGAATCAGGAAAGCCTACCTGTAGGCAACTGCGCATTCCGGGGTAGGTTGGGTACACAACCCTTGCTAGATATGGAATACACGCGAAATTACTATGCAATGATGGCGTACTTATATGAAGAACCAAGCCTGGAAGGTCTGAATATCCAACAAGTCGCTGATATGGTGATGCGCGAAGTTTTGGATGAATTTTTACCGGCGCACCTAAAAGCAACAAAATCTCTGAAAGTGCCTGAGAGTTTTACCCCGCGCTACCATAAGAACCAGTACCTATTTATATGAAAAACCTATAAATCAAAAAAAACCACGGTTTTTACGCCGTGGCTGCATATCTACTTAGCTCTAAGAACTGAATTACTAAGCAGATTGTATAAGGGCTTGAATCATTGCCTGATGCGCAAAGACAATGCGATCTTGAATATCCTCAATGTCTAAATCATTAAACTCTTGCTCTGCCTTTTGCAGCATTTCCAGACTTGGTTGCATAGGCATCAAGTAGTAGCCCTCAGGAATAGCTTTAGACTTAGCACACTCCAACCATGATTGGAGACAGCCGGTGACATGCTCTGCATGCTCCTGAATCTGGTCATCAAAATGAGGGTCGTCAATATCTGCTTCACCAATTGCAGTCCAGTCCGGCTGATAGGAGCCAGTGCCATCAGAACACTCGGACCATTTCAGAAAGTCCATTCGCCCACCCATATTGACGTAATTCTCTTCAAAGAGTGGACGTTCATGCTTTAACACAAGGATGCCAAACTCGAATTGTTCCTGTTGATTCTGTTTTGATTGGTTTTCCATAATTTTTCCTTTAAATATTCCACACGTTATTCCGAAATACGGATTTTTTCTAAAGAGTTATTACTCGAACATATAGCGGTACTGATCTTCGTACTCTTCTGGCACAAAGATATGGCTCGCAAAGAAAGCATCATTGCCTGTCACAAGGTTCTTATCTTCACGAATGGACATGCCACACGCCTTGTCACCAATAATCCATGACCCGATGATTGGACGCATACCATCTTCATACACCGGGATATCGTGCCATTTCTGGTACATATAGCCCCATTGCAAATAATCCTTAACGAAGTGACTGCCTTGAGCTAAACGGTCCTCTATAGTCACGCCAAAGCGTTTAGCAACCTTGTTTACATTGCTCCCTTCACGCCCATGTATCACTTTCTTACACCAGTCACCGCCCTGAATCTTTTTAAAATCTTCCTCACAGTACGATTCCAGAAGGTAAGGGTGATTTGGGAACATTTGCCATAAGCGAACTAACATGGCTTTGTTCGATAGCAACATTTTCCAAGCTGGTTCCATCCAACGAGTAGGCGTTTCAACGATGTTGCGACCGAATTTTTCTCGCGTCATCCATTCCCAGGGGTAGAGCTTGAAAATGTTATCAATGGAATATCCATCCATATCAATGAACAGCTTGGTATCCGTGAAGCCAATATCATTCATCTGGATTTCTTTCACATCCATGCCGGCGCGAACTGCTGTATCCATAACATAGATCAGGTTGCCCCAATCCTCGTGACGGAACCCGCCACTGGCAGCAAAGTGAAGCAGGGTGTTTGGCTTAAATCGTTTTTGCCAGGTTTCAATAAGGGTTTCATCAATCAGGTTGTATTGAATCCGCAGCTCTTTTGGGAAAGTAAGATCACCGTTAATGGCAAGCTGTGGCGGTAGCTCTGTAAGCTGCTCTACATAGTTCCATTGCGCAACGGAACATTCGAGAATGGAGACAGGTGTATCGCCGTTGTACTCCAACATCTTAATGCCATTGGAACCGTCTGCATTTTTATTGAATACCAGATCGAAACGACCGTATAACGATGGGTCTTTACGCTTCCACGATTGTTCAATCAAAGGAATAGAAAATTCATCAAGACAGAAATAGTCTGGGTAGTCACCAGACTTCACCATCTGATCGACCATTGCCACCGACATATCATGCAGCTCTTGAGTGGCTTGTTGAATCTGGTCAATCTGAGTTTCTGACAAGATATAGACTTTACCTTCTTGCCAGTAAGGTAGATTTTTGGGACCTGATGGTAGGTTCCAGTAGTTAAACCCGATTTTTTCTAACTCTTCCGGGTAGTTTTGACGAATAGGAAAGTAATAAGGTTTCATTTTAATGTCTTAGCAAATATTTAGATTTCAGTTGTTATATGTTCAGACCGCCGTTAGACGGTCTGATTCAGGGGTATTAACCACCTGAGCTGACAGCCCCACCGAAGCCACCGCGAGATACTGAGCTATAAGACGCAGTAGGGCGAGAGCTTGTATAAGATGACGTTGTTTTGGTTGATGCAGAATACGAAGGTGTGGATTTAACCGTATTGCTTGAACCAGAAACAGGTGAACCGGAACGAGCTGTATTGCTTGAACCGGCAACAGCAGCAGCCGTAGAACCGCCACGACCACCACCTGAGCTAGAACTTTGTTGTTCATCCTTAGGACGGCTGTACGCATAGTTGTTGGCGTTGTTGTAGCGTTGAGCTGAATAAGAGCTGTTTGCCAGACCTGATCGGGAATTTGAAGATGATGCCAACATTGCACCCACCGCAGCACCGGCAAGCGCACCCATTAATACTGTACCACCGCTAAAACCAGATTCTTCGGCTTGAGCCTGGGCTTGTTCTGGATTGGTGTCATGTAATTGAACCAATGCAATCCAGTCATCTAGTGAACCGGTATAACCCTTAGACTTCGCTTCATCATAACTAGCAAGGAGCTTATCAGCGTTATCATCTGGTGCAGCATCAATTCCATTTTCGTCAATAGCAGCGACTTCCTGAGTATAGGAGCCATCATCATTCACCATGACTTCGCTTTCAGTATTTGGCACAGCTAAACGCGCATGATCATCATTGCTTGAACAGCCAGCTAATACAAACACCGGAACAATAGAAAGGACAATACTTTTCTTAAAATGTTTCTTCATTTGGTTTCCCACCAACTTAAACATCAATATTGGAAAATTGAGCAATGATTGTTAGCCCAACCACGATAAATCCAATGCCAATCCATGCCGGGGTATCAATACGCTGACCTAAAAAAGTTTGTGCAAGGAACGCCGTAGCGATCACGCCAATACCAGACCATAACGTATAAAGAATGCCGGCTTGCATGTACTTCAAGGCAATGGCACAACAAATAAAGGAGCCTAAATAAAGCAGTCCGGCAATCCCTTGACTAATTTTGTCCTCAAGACCATTGGCTTTTGCTGAAAAGAAGGTTGAGAGAACATCAGTAGCAATAGCTCCTAACAACCACGTAACACCAATGGCTCCTTTTGAAAGCTCCATTTAAAAACCCCAATATATTTTTAAAATTTCTATCTCAATGCCCGAACACATCAGGGCGGTACTACCACGGCGTACAAATACACCGTATCTTTTAATATTGCTTATGCGATCTTTTTCTTTGAACTGGTCCAGACAGTTAGCTGTTCAGTCGATGTTGGCTTCCATGCAGCCAGTTCTTTTTTAAACTTCTCGTAGACAGATTTAAGCTGATCTACAGTAGCTTTCTTTTCAGCTTTGGCTTTATTCAAGCGGTCATTCCAACTCATGTCTTTCGGGGTAAAGATGCGATTTGAATGCTTACCCACCACCATTAGGCTTGTAGCAGTGTCTAAGGCTCTAAGCTCAAGCACGGCATGTTCATAGCGGGTTCTTTCAGATTCAGCCTTAATGCGTAGACCAGAATCATCAATCTCAAGAGGTGGATGCTTTTTACCAGGACAAATCGTTTTACGTGGTGCGCCGTTGGCATCAGTAATCGTGATGTTATGATCTATCACTACAGCTTTAGAGTTGCCAAATTTCTTATTGCAGTAACCGCATGTCCATGTGTAGAACACGGTGTTTTCCGGTTCTAGGGATGCAGCAGATTTCTCAATACGGTGTGACAGATAGTTGTAGGCAAGAAAGAAACAGAACACATTACTGATGAAACCCTGTAGTTCAAACATCATTTTGCGGTGAGCTTCATTATCAAATGAGTGTTTAATGTCGATTGCTGCGATCTGGCGATTATGGCGACCAATCAAAGACACATTGATAATGTTATTGCCAACAGATTCGAGCTTTTTCAGAATACTGGTATAGCGGATATTATGCTCTACAGTCGAATACGTTATTTTGATCTGGCGGTAGTAATAATCCCAACCATTAATCAGCATGGTTTCTAAATATCCATGTACTGCATTCAACTCTTCTTCGGTAATAGAATCGAATCGGAGTGATTTGGCTAATATGCGGTGAGCATTTAAAACAGGGTCATTTTTCTTGTGCTTTAACACTGCGGAACGGCTTACACTATCTAATAGGTAAGGGTAGGAGCCAATATCCTTAATGACTGGTTTTTTGGCTTCCTTATCAAGAGCCGGTCTTTCATTCCGGGGTTTTAATAAACCTTCGCAAACAGATATTACTCTACTGATGTGTGTTAAATCTTCGCTTAGAAAGCGCAATATTTCATCATTATATGGACGTAAATTGCTCGCTTCAAATTCTTTCAATTTGGTAAAAGCGTGTTTATAGCTTGATATTCCACTAAACTCTATCTGATTAATTTCAAAAAAGTAGCAAGATTCTTTCAGAGCCAGGTTTTGAACAATAATATTTAAAAGGCTACTGATCGCCAGAATATGTCGGTCGGCACAATCTGTATATACAACACCCTGGTTATATCCAAATGCAAACAGTCTTAACGCCGTTCTTGCCGGCTCAATAATATTTTTAGGAGCATACTGTGATGCTAACGACAGAAATACAGGAATGTCTCGTTTACCAAAACTGGCTTTCATAACTTACTCTTATTGCTTTAAAATGTTCGCACACGGCAGAACGATCAATCTTCATTGAAGTTTGAATAATATCATAATAAGGCCCATATATTTTGGTTTAAAATGCCTTTTTTAAATCATTTTTTTAATGCTATTCTGCGTTCCGTTAATACATAAAATGCTAAGGTTTAAACTGAGTGGTTCAATATACAAAGGGCTTTAATTCTGAGCAGACTAGGGATATTAAAGTTAGTGTCCGTATTAACTCGACAATTAAAAAGTGGTTAGATCGGCAAACTGAAAGAGAAAATATCTCGATCTCAAGTTATATCTACGAGATTATTAATTTCTGCCAAAGTGAATATGACCCAGATGATATTTATGATCTGCGTGTAGAGCTACCTCATATCCAACAGATTAAGCAATCGTTCAACAAGTACATGAACCTGTACAACGTAAAGGGTAGTTTATTTGAGGAAAAAATCTGTATCTATCTGGACCCGGAAAAAATGGCAGAGATTAAGGTGGGGTGCAGCATTTACCATCAAGAAATGAGCGAGATTATCCGGTTATTTGTGCATTTTTTCTTTATTGCAGATAACTACTTTAAAACCAATTTCGATATAGCCAATGATCTGCATGACGGTCTGGCACTGAACACTATCCGTATGCGTTATTTCATGTACGATTTGATTAGTCCTGAATTTTGTTAGTGTCATTAAACAATAGAGTGTCATACTGATCAGAAAAGTATCATACTATTTTGTATGTAAATCAAACAGACTGAATGAGTTTGCTATGGGTGTGTACCAAATTAAGCATAACTATGACGTAGGTGATCGTGGAATTTTTATTTAATTTATTGATCTATCTAAAAGTGAAGAAGTGAAAAATATAGCGGTTTAGCAGACGTAAGCCTGAACATCAATTATGACCAGGTAAACCTTTTGAAAAAAGGCTTGTCTAAAGACGGCGTAACCGATCAGTGTGCTGATGTAATTGCCTATAAGCTGAAACTAGGTGGGGATGTAATTAACATCACCAACAACAATTCCAATGTTCACTACTCATAAGCGGTCCTTTTTCTATTTTTTTAGGGATGCGCGAGGGTGTGCTCGGTCGTAGATCGAAGCTAGGTTATCAAAATCCAAATGGGTATATATCTGGGTGGTTGAAACATTGGCATGTCCAAGCATTTCCTGAACAGCCCTCAGGTCTTGGCTGTTAGATAGCATGTGCGTGGCAAAGCAATGTCGTAATAAGTGAGGATATAAATGTTTTTCAATCCCGGCACGTTCAGCCTGGAATACGACTCGGTTACGGATTTGACGGATTGAAAGGGTGCGACCATGTTTAGACAGGAATAGAGGGCTATTAGGATTCAGCACTCCTTTAAACTCCCCATAAACTTGCAGCCAGGTCAAGATCGAATCACGCGCCTTAGCACCCATAGGGATTATGCGGGTCTTATTCCCTTTACCTGTAACACGCACCAGTAGTCGTGAGGGGTCTACATCCTTAATGCGTAGCCCTTGCAGCTCAGAAATACGAAGTCCACTGGAATACAGTAATTCCAGAATTGCCTTATCACGAACCCAAAGCAGCTTCTCTTTTTCATCTACCGGAGCCGGTTGGTCCATGACAAGGTTCACCGTCTCAATATCAAGCATATCAGGAAGTGGTCGGTGAGCGCGTTTCAGCTTAATTTCATCCGTTGGATTATATTCAAGCAGATTATTCAGCACCGCCCACTTCATGAATTGGCGTATTGCATTGAGCTTTTTACTGAGGGTTTCATTTTTGTTTTCATACTGCTGAACACGGACACCCATGTAAGAACGCAAGTCTGATTGCTCGATATCCTGTAGGTCGAGTTCATTCTCTTCGCAGTAGTCAAAAAATTCTGTTAAGGCTTGTTGATACGTCTCAATTGTCCGGGCAGACAAGTTGCGTATTTCTTGCTCATTGCAGAACTTTTCGAGTAAATCCTGAATTTGTGCTTGCATTGTTTTCCTGGCTAACCGTTAAACAACAGGTCTTTATTTCTCAAGAGTTTAGCAAAAACACAATGAAAAAACATATTTGAGTTATAACGGATAAGTCAGTTACAAAAAAATGTGACCGTTTTTTCGATTTATAGCGGATAGAGTAGAGTAATTTTTGACTGTATAAGAGTTTTTTCAGTAAGCAGCTTGGACGTTTCGTAGTAACGTCGGAAAAAGCTCGCACCAAAACCAAATCCTCTAAAACAATAACTGTAGCTGTTGCGGTAGTCGCTGTACTTGGTATTACATTCAGTACCGATGCAATGGTTGTAGGTAACTTACCGCAACCCAGCGAAGCGGGTTACTCAATGTTCTCAATGGGTGTAGCAACTTATAAACGCTATGTCTTCAAGATCGCAGCAACGACTACTTCACGCAATGATACTGGTGGTGCTGCATCAATAGGTATGCAGTGGAAATAAGAGTTTAATCAGCCCTTGTTGCCAGGTTTAGGCTTGGCAACTTTTTTGAATGGAGCACCTATTTTGGGTGCTCCATTTTTTATGTTGACCTATGCCAATTTTCATGTGTAAATTAGTCTCAGTAATGAATGAGATATCTCTTAATAAATTGGATTGATAAATGAGCGAGAATAGGGCAGGGGTAGAAGCGAGGGGATACCTCCGAACAAACAAACTCAATAAGTTTTTGCTTCTGATTTTGAATCTGGCAATTTGGGGTTCATACCTATGTGGTTATACCGGTGATCTTGAAACAGCCGGGTTATTTTCTATTAGTGTAGTCATTAATGTAATTTTCCTTAAAATGGCTATAACCCATGTAAAACGTGATGCCTTAGCCACTGGATACAGCTCAAAAGAGAACAGTATTTTCGATATCCTGAGTAAATTTTCCGAAGATATTAAGGGTAGTCCAGAAGAGCGTATCGAATATCGCAAGAAGCATGAACTCTTATCCGCAAGGTTGGATGCCACGGCGACTATGATTACTTCACTTGTATTAACTTTAATTTTTTGGCTGATTTTTACGATCAAAGCTATCTTCTAATTTGAGGTGTAAAAATGAAAATTTCTGATCTAACCGACAAGGGTTTGCATGATGAATTGCACCATGTAATTTACCATCTGAATAACTGGTACAGTGGGGAAGAGATCGACCCCGAAATGATACCGGTTATGATCAAATCACTGGCTAATCTACAGTTAGCAGAACAGGAAAAAAGGAGAGAACAGGATTACTCAATTGTGGGTGGTAAATAAAATCAAGGACTTGAGAGTAAGCTAGTATGATACTTTTTATTATATTCTCGTACATCAATCGGATGTGAAAAATAAGTGTCAGTTACGCCAATAAATGAGAGTTTACACAAATAGATTAGAGTGAGGTCACAATGGATTTAAAATTTGCATTCTCTAAAGCAGAAAAGAGCGATTTAACCAATTATAAGGGTGATCAATTACTTGTTCATTCTGTTCTAATTTTTGATGAAGATTTAAGTAATGATGATGAACTCTATATTGTTCATCAATGGGATAGCACTTTCAAACCTGAATGGAAAGATCGAGATATAGCAGAAGCAACAAACAAGGCTAAAGCTATAATTAAATCAATTTTGGAAACTGGTGAAATAGGTTACAAGCTAGAGCCAAAGAATTTAACAATGATAGTGGACGATCAGTACGAAAACGATTGTAAGGTCTATCAGGTCTAATCGTGCTTATTAGTGGGAATCTGCAAGCCACTCTTGCTTATTTCGGTTACTAATCTAATCTATTGCTGTGAAATTAAATTAGTAACACATTGACTTTATGTTCACTCACTCTAACTAATTAATGGAACTGACAATAAGAATTTTGAGACAAAAAAAGCCCATTTTTAGAATAGGCTTTTTTCATGGAACCGATTATACAGCTTTGAATAGGGCATTATGCTGTGCATCAAAAATGTATGAACAGAATCCTTTTTGGCTAAGATCAGCAAAGAACATATCCATGTCTTTCAAGACAGCTTCTTTCTGATTATCGTTCAGATTAACGCGCAATGTAAGGTTCGCTGATTGTGGCTTCTTAACAAACCCATACTGCGTAGCTAAACGCTCAATACGGCGGTTTTTAAATACATGCAACGAGAAGTCATATACATTATCCAAAAGCTCTTCAAAGCTAACCAGAAGCAAGTCAGCAGGGGGTACGCCACCAATTGCATCTACCATCGTTTGACGAATGACAGAAAGGTATTTATTTACTGTTTTCGCTGCCACGAGCTTAGACACTAAATTTTCATCATTTACGATCTTAAACTTCTGGTCTAACACCTGGAACAAGCCTGACAGCTCTTTAGGCAAATCAGAAAGGTTTGTGATCGGTGCAGACTGATGAATAGGTAAGTGCTGACGCAATACAGCTAGACCAGATTCGCGTTCCTCTTCCTTTGCTTTTTGGCGAGCTTCGCGCTTGGCTTTGGCAGCAGCTTGATTTTTTGCCTTCGCTTTAGCAGCTTGGTTCTTTTTACGCTGAATATCATTTTTACGTTCAGTCTCAATCTGCTTATCAGCTTTGGTATTAATCAACGCAACTTTCTCGCCATACAGACGATCTAGTTCTTCAATCGCTTTGTTATGCTCAAGGACAATATCTTCATACACTTTAATCACAGCAGCGTGATTCTGGTTGTCGAGCTTCTTGATCTTGATAGCATACTTAGGCAGTATGATTGAATCAGCAGGGCTATTCTTTAACTCTGCGATCTGAGTTAGATTTTGCTCAATTGCGATATTAAGGGCTTTAATACGGCGATTAATTTCATAAATTTTTGCCCGGATTTCTTTCTTTAATGGAACCTGAGCATCTTTCAAATCAGCTATATCTTTTTTAGCTTTTTCTTTAATCTCACTAATCTTATTTTTTAATGAGTTGCCAGACTTGACACCAGTACGTTTAGACGTACTTTGAGCATCATCCTGACTATCATTATTAAGCTGTGTTTCAGACATATAAATTCACCAATAATTGCACCAAATATGGCATTTGGCTAATTGCATTAAGACCTATTATAAAAAGCTTTTTAACTAATTCATAGAACATACAGTCACGATATATTCTTTATCAAGATAAAAGATAAGAACTTGCAAGTATCCATTGCATGAACTGTACATGAAAATCAAGATAAAACTTAATCACAAATAATACTAAAAACCTTTATATACAAGCATTTAGAGGTATTTTAAAGGTTGAACTTGCTACAAGAAAGCGCATTGACTTATGCCATATTTAAAGGATTCAAACTGCAATAAAGTGTATATAAAATGTGACTAAAATCAGGCTTCAAAACTGCAATTTCTGCCAAAAAGCTGAATAATTGATATTTGCATAAATATCAGCAACCAATCAAAAAGCCTAAATCTATGATTTCACGGTGTATTACACCGATAATTAAGCCTAGATCATCATTTAATCTGGTATCCAGTCAAACAACAGTCAAACAAATTCTGTTCATTATTCAATTTACGAGCCAACGTAACCATTTTTGCCGGTGTAATACACCGATACTGATCAAGACTTAGCGCATTGGTCAAACAAAGTTTCTGGAATCCATTTTGCCGGTGTAATACATCGGAATTTTTATCAAAGAATTTAATTCCTAAAGTTTTGGTGAGAGAAAATTTATAAAATAATTATTATGCAAAATCATTTTTCTCGGTGTAATACACCGAGAAAACCCTTATAAAATATGGGATCTGGATAAATACCCAATTACCCCGACTAAGGATTATGTTAAACGAAGTGTACTAAACAATAAGTTCATATTTATCTTGCTCTCACCTACTGCATTGACTACCTAATTATTAGAATTTGACTATGAGAATTAGAATCTGAACTTAGGTTAGTCACTTCACACCTTAATTCGATACTTTTATACAAAAAAAGCCCTGAACGAATCAGAGCTTTTTGCTCATTCAAATTCACATTTACACAATGAATGCGTTGGCATTAATCAAGTCGTCAAGACTATTGATAAACTTTTGATTTGTGAGAACAGGGATTTTTTGACTTGTAACCGTCACGTTTCCAGTTAATTGTGATGGTGCTGAGAAGTTATCATTGCTATCTGTACTCTGAATTGCATGCTTTTCTAGCAGCTCTGCCAAGCTTAATGTCTGGTCCGTGAACTCAAACTGTTCAATCCAGGTGCTTGAGTAAGTTAGAATTTAATTGGATAGACATTTTTAACCTAAATTTTTAAATACAATTTACACAAAGTGGTTTTTATTGCTTTGACGATACATTCCATACATTAAGCAACTGCAAAACATGCTCGTGAATCCTTTCTAAATCTTTCCTATTTTTTTTATTAGTCTTCCAACGGACATTAATACCCCATTCTTCTAAGTTATAGTTAGCCAGAAAGTTAGTATTTTCTGGACCTAAAACTTGAAATACTACGCTAGGAGTATCTTTGTTTTTATTTTCAAACTTGCAAAAATAGATTTTACGAATATCAACTTCATTAGAGTATCTTTCATCAATTAGGCGGCTTTGTTGCACAAACCTATCTCTAAGGGCTTCTTCAGCAATATAATGCTCAAATGAATAAGCCCACGCCTAAAATCTACCGTACAACTAATTGGTCCTCGTATAACCAAGCTTTAATCAAGCGAGGAAAAATTTCAATCTGGTTTGATCCTAAGACCCAATGGTATGCGCAACCACAAGGCAAGCACGGTCGAAATCAAACTTATTCCGATACAGCGATTCAATGCTGTTTAATGATCAAATCTCTATTCCGTCTTTCTTTACGTATAGTCACAGGCTTTGCTCAAAGCCTGATTAAACTCTGTGGCCTGAATTGGACAGCACCAGATTACTCTACCCTCTGTAGACAACAAAAGCATATTGATATTGCGATAAGCTATCAAAAAAGTCGTGATGGGTTACACCTACTCGTCGACTCTACGGGTTTAAAATTTTTAGGTGAAGGCGAATGGAAGCGTAAGAAACATCAGCCTGAATACCGTCGGCAATGGCGTAAACTGCATATTGGTATAGATGCTGAAACACTGCAAATACGGGCTGTTCAGCTTACGACAAATAATATCAGTGATTCACAAGTACTTATAGAACGAAATGAGTTACTTCAAACGGTTAAACATTTAGGCAGAACTCTATGGAAAAAATGGTCAGGCTATCATCGCCGAAGTTTGGTTGAAACCAAGATGCATTGCAGCAAATTATTGGGGGATAAACTCAGTGCGAGAAATTTTCAAAGCCAAGTCAATGAGATTCATGCGCGTGTGGCAGTTCTGAATAGATTTACGGAATTAGGTAGACCTCACACCCAAGTTGTCACTTAAATTTGAATGGATTGGGGAGAAATCAACTTTTGAATGTTTATTCAACAAAGCCGATCTTCTTTAAGAAAATCATTTGTACACAATGGGTGTGGATAAGTCTTTGCGAAGCCTTTGCCCTGGGGTAAATCTTTGTGTAAATTAAAGATATTGGACCGATTAATATAAAAAACCACTGCAAAGTGGTTTTTTTGGTCAATAACTTTTATCAAGTTAATTTCTTATCCTTAATGCAAATTATATAGACAAAATAATTGCTAAATTATCTGAAAGATGAGGAGAATCGCTTATAATATCATTTTCAATAGATACCCAAGCGTGGGATAAAAAATCATACTTTTGCACTCCTATATGCATTGTGCAATTAATTCTTTTAAGATATAAAAAGGCTGTTAATATGAATGAAAATTCTAAACACTTTAATCTAAATGGCAGATATTTAGAAATATCATGTATATAGTTAGCAGCACTGTTAGCATAATTAATATTTATACTTGAGGGTTTTTCTAAAAATCTTTTTATGAAATTTAATAAGTTTATTTTATATTTAAAAAAACTATTTTTATTTATTTGAAAAGCAAAATATAAAAAAATAATTAAACTTTTGTCATAAATACTGATTTTTAGATTTGTGTCTTTTCTAAAAAACTTAACGTCAGACCAGCTATAGTTATCAATACCATTAATTTCATCAAAAGCTATAATTTCTAAAGATAACTTAGATTTTTCAAAGAAAAATGATAGATGATCTGGAATGAAAGGATGTACTGAACTGGTTATATTTAATATCTCTAACGACTCATTCTTATCAAAAAAGAAGAAATTGTTAGAACATATATCTAAAACTACTAATTCATCTTCAATAATTATAGGATAGTAATCCTTTTTAAATTTATAATATTTCAAACTAAACATCCTTAATAGCATTTAAAATATTTTCAAAATTAATCACATAAAATAACACCGGATCAAACCCATTAACTCCAATAGAAGTTAATTTAAATTTTTCAATTAATAAATCCAGATCTACAATTTTTAATTCTTGTAACCTCCCAGTTTTAATACTTTTTAAAATTTTATCCTCATGAGTCTTTAGTGCATACTGATAGGCACCAGTCATATGACCTTTATTAATCCGATAAAAGTCATTCGAATTATAATGAATTGAAAAGGATTTCCTAATATTATATCGGGAATACTTATTATTGAATGTATAAAAAATATCTACATCTCCCATGCACGTAATCATCTCTTCTGAAGTAAAAGGATAGAAAAAATTTATATGCTGAGGCAATTTAATAAAAGTAGTAGATGTTTGATACAATGTATCATTAATAAGTTTCTCTTTATATTCTTTAAAATTGAATTTTCGATTAGCAATACTTTTAAAAAAAGAAAAATAATTTAAGGAATAAAGTTCAATATAATCCTTAATTTTTGATTTATATTTTATTATATTTTTCAAACTAAATATTTCTAATGGTATATCTTCATAAAATATTTGATCTCCCCCATGACCATTAACTATAGTAAACGGTTGTTCATTAAAATAATCATCAAGAATTGAGATATATTTTTCTATAAAACCTAAATAACTTATATAAGTTGATGGATATGGAGGTATAAAATGTTTGTTAATATCCAAATCAGTGAATAAAATTTCTGGAGATATTTCTATTTCTATAAGTTTAATATTTAACTTTTTACATATTTTTCTGGATTCAAATAAATCATTATTTGAAGTTCCTTTATTATACCAATTAAAAGCAACAATATTCTTATCTGGATAAAGATCTTTTAAAGAATACAAAAGAATAGTTGAGTCTAACCCTCCAGAGAAGCTAACAGCTATATTATCCTTTTCAATATACCTTAAAGTATTGTGAAGGCATTTCACGGGGTTTTTACTTATTAATAAATTGTTATTAATTCTAGATTTAATATAGCTACCATTATTTAAATCAAATACAATTTTAAAACCATGAGCTAAAGTATGGTAATTTTTAAAGAAAACTGAATTTGAATTAAAGTGATCTAAAATTGACTCATCCACTCCATTAATATCAATTTTAAAATCATCAAATTCAAAAAAAGAATCAGAAATTATTATTACATGATAATCAAAATTAATAAAATATAAAGTATTGGAGTTGTATGGATTTTCAATAGTTATTAAATTATCAAGTCTTAATAATTTTAAATTAAATATATTAATATTACTTGAATTGCTTTCCAGATCTTCTAATGTAATTGATTTTAACATTTTATATATTCTACAAAAAATGTAGTACATTAATTGCTTAATGTACTACATTTATCATTTAATGAAATTATTAATTATCGCTTCCAAACTGAGAAGCTGCCTTCTACAATTGAACCGCCTGGTTTACCATTTACATTACTACTTGCTTTAATAGAAGCTAGTTTTTTGTCACGTTTAATCATATTTAGAAACTTTTTCATAGTGATTTCCTTATAAACAAACATTAAATTGAATATTTTTTATACCATCAGGAAAAATAAAGATCAAGTGAATATTACCAGTAATCGCAGCTTATTGATTTTCAACACTAAATAATGTAAAAAATTATTACACGTTAATTTAACTTTACTACATTATCTTGGCTGTTTATAAGATTTAAATTATGTGTAATTGCTATAATATTTGTTTCATTGCTAATTTTTCTTAGATTATCCATTATATCTGCTTCTGTATCCTCATCTAGACTGGAACTTGCTTCATCTAATAAAAGAAATAGAGGTGATTCATATAAAGCTCTTGCAATTGATATTCTTTGTCGTTCACCACCAGAAAGTGTTAGACCTCTTTCACCTATATTTGTTTTAAATTTTTCAGGTAGTTCATTTATTTTATTAAATATAGAAGCTTTTTTGGCAGCAATAACTAGCTTTTCATAATCATATTCTCTACCTAAAACAATATTAGCTTCTATTGAGTCATTCAATAGCATAATCTCTTGAGGTACCACTCCTATATTTGAATACCAAAATTCATCTTTAATAGTATTTAAATTAATATTATTAATAAATATATTACCGCTTTGCGGAGATATTTGTTTCAATACAAGTTTAAATATAGTTGATTTGCCGCTACCACTTTTTCCACTCAAAAAGGTTATTGAACCTTTTTGAGTGGAAAAAGATAAGTTGCTTATTCCTCTGCCATTACCATACTTATAAGAAACGTTTTTAAACTCGAGTTTATTTAAATCAGGATTATTTATATCTAACTCACTTGAATTTGAGTTCTTAACTACATTTTCCTTTGAAACTTTATTATCCTCATTCCACATTTTAGAGAATGGTTTAAACTCATTGTATGATTGAATTATTCTTTCAATGCTGATTCCAATCATTTCAAACGGGTAATTTAATTGAAGTAATAATGTATTAAATAACACTATATCACCGATTGAAATTTCCCCATTATCTAGTTTAGGTATTAAAATATAAAAAGTAATTATAAATTGTAGTGTAAGGGCTAATCCAAATAATAAAGTATATTTTACTCGATTTAATGCAAAGTGTTTCCAGTTGTCTAATATTAATTTTGATCTTGATTCAAACTTATTATTGATCCATTTTGTTGAATTAAATAGTTGCAATACTTCAATCATTGCAATTGAATTACCTACTAACTGTGCATTCTTTTGTCCTTCCTGAACAGCATTATTCAAATACTTACTTGTCCATTTATTCGAATAATATGAAAATGTTATAAAGAAAAGCCCATAAATACTTACAGTTAATACAATAATACTATCTATTTTAGAACCAAGAAGCGCAGTTGAAAAAACTATTTGTACAATACCTGGAATTATCATCATAAGCATTAGTTGAACTAAAATATCTACTGCTTGAGATCCTTGATTTTGTATAGCTTGAATTTCAGTAGGATTATGTTTTATAAAAAATATAGATCTCTTTTTTATAATATTTTTAAAAAAACTTGTTGCCGCTATATAATTAACATTTTGTGATATTACTATAGACAAATAATTGATTGTATTTTTAAATATTAAAGATAGACCAATTAGTATCGAATACAATAAGAATCCTATAAATATATTCTTAACAATTAAACTTTCTTCACTGCCATTGTAACTATCAATTATATTTGAGAATATATAAGGTCCTAACACCAATAACATTGATGATGCAACAATACTAAATACAATAATAACTATATAAATTTTAGATATTTTCCAAAGATTAACTAATATTTCTATAAATGCTTTCCTGATATTAATTAGTTCATGATTTTGACTAATCATCTTTCCTCTCCTTATAAATCTTAAATCATTATTTATCTATATTAATATTAGAATCTTAAGATTCTATACCTTTTTTATAGTACTAAAAGGTAGACATAAAACTAATAAATATTGTAACATTAAAAAAAAATTTTTAACTTTTAATTTTTTTTATCTTTAACAAAAAATATAAAGATGATTCATTCTAGAATCATCTTTTTTTACCCATGACTCTACAAGGTCATTCATCCATTAGGCCGACTATAATTGAATCAAATTAATTTCTAAATTTTTATGTCCACCTTGAAGCCCGTGTCCTCTAGCACACCTTTAGCCGTCCTTTGTTAACAACGAAATTGATGCCTCGCACAGCGAGCATTTCATGAAGTTCACGATAGCAGATGCCATATTTACAATACCAACGAACAGCCCAAAGAATGATTTCACCTTGAAAGTGCCGATCGTGAAAGGGATTCATCTGCTATATCTCGAAATAAATAGGATATTTAGCTTATCATGTCAGACTATTTTCATCAGTGCCTAAAATTTTACATTAAAATAGAAGATTTCTATAAGAGAAAAAACTATCATAGTACTAACAATTTTTTTACATATGAATACTATGAAATTAACAAAAGTAGCTATTTTCTTTTTCTTATTTTTTTCTGCCCAAGTTGTAACAGCTAGTACGTCAACAAATGCCGTTAGAACAAATTCAGGACAAATCGTGGCAGTTGGTGATACATACATTAGTATGATTAATAAATTTCAGGATGCCCCTTTATCTACACGAAGCTATGAAGTTGAGAAAAATTCATTAAGATACACAGTTACCGAGTTTTATTATTTAGTGAACAATATTTACTACACTATTACTGTTGAAAAAAATACAATCAAAGCTATATCTTGGGATAAGAAGCTAGAACCTTAATACTTTTCCAGTCTTTTATAATACAATCAATCTAAAATTTGATTGATTGTATAACTAGTTTTTGCGATAGGTGTCAGATCACTATTGAATTGAAAGTATTCAATATTATAAATTCCAGGTTGCCATCCTTCTGTAGGTGAATAACTAACCCAATTTTGTTCAGCATCTTTATTTACATTTTGCGGAGTAAACAAAAGAATTTCTCCTGTATTCTGATTAGTCCACTTTACAAAAACTTGATCACTTCTATCAAACCTTCCTTTTAAATCATAGTGAGCAAAAATTTGTTGATTTTTATAAATTTTTTCTACATCTTTGTTTTGTATAGGATATTTAGAGGTTGTTGATATTGTTAATTGCCCATTTAATTTAGTTAAAGACTTAATATCATTATTTGATAGTTCCTCTAATAATCTCTCTGAGAGTTTTTTCTTATCTTCAATATTAGTGATATCTACTTTTGGAAAAGCTCTTTTTAGATATTTTTCAACCTCTTCTTCTGGCATTTTCTGAATAACCTGTCTAACGTTTGCTGTTGTAGTTGTCGGTAGTATGTAACCTTTTTGCTGATCTATTACTTGAGAAAATTGAAAATTTATTAGAGCAGAATCATCACTAATCCATTGATTATTTAAAGAAGATTTTTTTTGATTTATTTCTTGACTGCTATTTTCCCCAGAAGTACTTAAGGCAATTGTATACCCTAATATTAGAAAAATAATGGCAATACTCGCATCTTTATATCTAAACATAAATTAATTGTACCTTAATGGCATTTAATCAAAGTACCGTTCAAAGTTAAACCAGCATGTGAAAAACTATTCCCTGAATCAATTACTTGGGAACGCGACCAACCTTTCCCTGTTAATAATTTTAAACTTGCTGAGGTACATGCACCAACTAGGACATTAGAAAGAGGAACGAGGCAACCAATGTCTGAAATAAGATAAGTTTTGCCATTATCAGGAGTTAGACACAAAGTATTTATTATAGGTTCTTGAGAAGGATTTTCTAAAGTACATGCTGAACAATCACTATTATTTGAACAAGCATTATAATCTTTTTGACTTTTACAAATATAAGTTTGACCATTTATTGTTATTTTTTCTGAAAAAGAGGAGTTCATATTCCAGTCACTTCCACTTCCACATGCAGACAAAATAGATAAGCTAAATATAGTTAAAAACAATTTAAAATAATAATGCATTACTAGAACCTAAATAATATTACTTATCATCATAAAATAATTAGAAAAGTTATTATAAATAGAGAGTTTCTATGAATAGAAACTCTCTAGTAAAGAATTAAAAGGTAATCGTGTCCGCACAACGGCCATATGGATAACGTGGGATTTGCACACGCTCAGTTTCAGTCCTGATAGAACCACTACCGCTTTCTTTAATTTCTTTGCGTTTATATACACACTCAATAGTATATTGATAGTGATTAGCCTGATATAAATACCATGGTCCCCATTTTGGAGGGCCTTCTGAGCTACCGTAATCTCCCCAACCTGCGGAAGTTATGCTTGAAAAAACACCACAAGTCATAAAGGCAGCCAAGATTGACAATAAAAGTCTTTTTTTCATATTTTTACCCTTCGTTATATTTAAGTGTTTAACTTTATTAAAAAGTAACTAGATATACAATAGATTAACAAAAGTATTAAAAAAAAATTACGACCAAAGTCGATAATAAGTCCTTAAAAGATAAATATTTTATTTTTAATCAAAATTAAATTGCTGATATATATAATTTTATTTATTTATTCTATTAATAATTATTTACAATTTAATTCGGAAAATACTAGGGTGTGTCCTCATTTGATGTACATATGAAATTTGGGCACAAATCCAAAATACCATGCAATTTTTTGGGATTGAGCATGTATTTGGCAGTTTGAAAACTTTCAAGATCCTTGCCGAAGGATACCGCAATCGAGAGGATACCGCAATCGAGGCAAAAGACTAGGATTAAGATTCAATTTAATTGCGGGAATCTATAATTTGGAACTGAGTAAAAAATGATTTATGAAAGAGGTCTATTAAGTGTTCCTTCACGACTCTCAATTAAATTCCTATTTGAACTTAATTGAGTTTTTAAAATAAATTGAGGGGAAAGCTCTTTTATCAAAACATCATCTTTAGATGGGTTATCATTAGAGCAACCAGATAAGGGTATAATACTCATAACAACAACAATCATCTTAAAAAGTTTATTTTTCATAGGATTTTCTTACCGAATAACTCTAGTAATTAGAAAATATTGATAAAATATAATTAAATTTTAAAGTTGAATCCTAGATGAAAATAACTTTGTACCATCTAAAAAATTCAAGATCACAACGTATTTTATGGCTTCTGGAAGAGCTTGGTTATGATTACCAAGTTATTGATAGTGCTAATACAGGCACATACGATTTACCCAATCATGTTCTACCCTTAAAGTTCCCAACTGTTCACATAATAGATGAAGATAGTAGTATATATCTAACTGAAAGTAGTGCGATCTGTGAGTTTTTATCTAATAAATTGCAATCCCTTATTCCTGTATCGGCTACAGAGATAGACTTGGCTAATTACTTCTTCTGGAAAAATTACGCGGATGCAAGCTTGATGCAGAGCCTTGTCTTAAAACAAGTATTTAAACAAATTGTAGTGAATACCCCTCTGCCCTTTAAACCTGTTCCCTGGCTATTCAAATATTCATTTAATAAGATGTATCTTAATAAAACTATTACACAGCAGCTTAAACGTGTAGATGAACACTTAAAGACTAATACATGGATGTGTGCTGACCAATTTACTATTGCTGATATTTTGATGTGGTTCCCACTAGAAGCTTGTATGGTGACTATGGACTCATCTGACTATCCTCATATAGCTTTCTACTTGGCCCAATTTAGAGGTAATCACAACTTTAATAAAGCACTTGAAAGTGGGAACTGGTCTAGTCAAAAGTTTCGAGATTACTGGACCTAAAACGCTGATATATTCGATTTAGGCATAAAAAACCTGTCTGTGAATGGCTTTATTTATTTTCATTCCAAGTAAACCATCAAGATATAAAATTACATAGCCAATTTTGCTGACACCAAACGACTCATACTCACACCACGCTCCGCAGCTTCAAGTGCTAGTTTTTGATGAACCTTTGATGGAACACGAACAGCAAACTGTCCACTATACTTTTTTTGCTGAAAGCGGTATAGGTAATTTTTCATTATTGCTGATCATATCAGCTACAACCTCACCAACAAGATCAACAATCCCTGAGAATGCTTTAGATTGCTCTGCATCAAGCCAAGACAGTGACGGAAATTCGGCACATAGACCGACATACTCATTATCTTCTGCTGACCATGTAACACGATAAGTATATTTTTTGCTATCCATTTGACACCTCACAATGTTTTAAGTTTATCAAGTGCAGCTAATACCCGCTTAACCTGATAAGGTTTAGCATTAATGACATTAAATTTCTAAACTTTAACAATATTGTTGTAAACAAGGTGAACGATGAAAATAAATACCCATCAACTTTTAGCAATAGCATTGCTGGCAGGAGGTGTCTTAGCATTTCAACCTGTATTACATAAGTCAACCGTTCCAAATGTTGAATTATTACTCGCTTGTGGTGCTGCCACTTTAACTTTCTGCATTTTATTTTTCCCATTGATTGTGAAATTTAGTTTTTTTAGAAAGTTAGATTGGACTTCTGCGTGGTCGGATCGTCAACGTATTGCTATTCATAAAAATAATTTCAAAGATTTTAATTTGAATAGTGAGGGCTACATACATAGGTTAAAGCCTTATGCTGTTAGAATTATTCTACTTGTGGTCACAGTATATTTATTTGAAAGTATATTTTTCTCTGAATCAACAACTGAGCTTAATATTAAGGCGTATTTGCACATCTCTATACTATGCCTAGCTTTTTATCTAACTGGTGTTCTAGCTGCAATTTGCCTAAATATGTTTTTAGCTTTGCCAAAATTAAAACGAAATTAAGTTAGTTTACAACTGTGAAAACCGCATACATAGATATGCGGTTTTTTTATGGTTCCAGTTAAGTAATGGCTATCAATTTCCCTAACCGATTCACGTTCTCTTGCATCACGGCAAGCTGATTCTGGTAAACATGCCTATAAATTTCTTTTAAAGTTGAAGGTAAATCGTCATCTAAATCTAAGTCCTGGCTTTTTTGCACCTGGTAGAAAAATACAGAATCTCTATTGTCGATGTGATTTCTTGTCAGCATGGACCAACATTCAGGCACTAAAACTGAAAGGCTCCGCAGTTTATAAAACCCCGCAGCAATATTTAACCCTATCGGGTCTAAATCGCCGTAGTAAGCCACTTCCGCATCCTCTGGCAGAACAGCAAGCAGATTCATTACATGCCTGTTATTATTCCCATGCCCTCGATACAAGAATAGGCTGTCGAGCCATTGCACCGGCAGTTGCTCTATCCAGTCATGTAATCTGGTGAGCATAGTTCCATTTTCCAGAATGACCAATTTTTTGATCTTGGATGCCTGAATTTCAGCATGGTTTACAGTGGCAACAAAACCCCTGTAACCAATAAAAGCATCGTTTTGTTTTAAGGGTAAATAGGCTTTCACAGAAGAAAAAACAAGCTGATCTGCAAATACCCCGACCTCACTTGCCTTTTCATTTTTTACTAAATCCGCCGTATCTAGTCTGTCTTTATCCAGGCTGTAGCGTACTTCCGGCTCCACTTTTACAAACTTTTTATAAATGGTCTTGATGAAATCCAGTTCATCATTGGTAAACAGAATTTCATTCCCATTGATAATTCCTAACTGGTGTTCCTTATGCAGTTTTCCCCAGGTTTTATTCAATGGGTTCAAGTTTCTTTTGAGCTGTAAAGTGGTTTGAATCACTTTGAGTTCACGGTTGTTCAAATCCATATACCACCCCTATCAAGCGACCATTTCAGGGCTTTGGATGCGTGAAATAATTACGTCCGTGACCTGGCTATTCCCTGTGAATATTGGGTCCTGTTCCTCGGCAAACTCGATGTGCAATTTCTTTTTAAATTGATTGCGATAATAGTTTGTGACACTCACCAACCAATAGTCAATATCGCAACCAGGGTCAAGCACCGTATAGGTCTGAACTGCACTGAGTTGAGGGTGTTTGGATTCATTTCGCATTAAAGCATCAAAGAAATTATCCAAAGCAATTTCTAACTTGGTAGGCTCTGCCATTACCACT
This sequence comes from Acinetobacter sp. 10FS3-1, assembly GCF_013343215.1. NCBI lineage: Bacteria > Pseudomonadati > Pseudomonadota > Gammaproteobacteria > Moraxellales > Moraxellaceae > Acinetobacter > Acinetobacter sp. 10FS3-1. The sequence continues at coordinate 323,882 of NZ_CP039144.1, read as the reverse complement.
TCTACACCTTCGGTTACTTCTGGCAGATCAACAGCATCCTTTTTCTCTACAGGCTTATCAGCTTTACTTGCAATCTTATTGCTTAACTCACTGAGCACCACCTCTTCTTTCATATCTAAAAGGTTGGCTCTGGCAACAAGTTCAGTTTTCTCGACACGGTAGAACACACCAGGAGCAGTAGAATGGTCAATCACCACATTCAGCTCTTGTTTGCTCTGGAACATGCGATATAGTGCATCAACGATATTGCTGCGCTTTTGCATGAGCTTGTCTTGTCTACACTCATTGAGTTTGGTATGAAGCTTGAGCGCACTGTTTTTCAAGTCATAGTTACAGACTTTGACCACCGGTATCAGTTTTTGGCTAACAATTTTTTCAAGTTCAATATCTGATGCGCCAAGCTCATTCAGCGAATTGAAATCCAGAATCTTTAAGGTTTGGGTCAAAGCGTTCAAGATAACTACACTCTTTTCAAGCCTACTGATTAGCATGTCCTTATTATGGAACATGCTGACGTATTCTAGGGCTATAGAAGAGAAATTAAAGCAGCTCGCAAAGATTTCATTTGCCAGATTCACAATCCGATCTGCGATTTCTTCTTTTAGGAGAATAGCATCGTCAGAATTTTTAATTTTGGCAGATTCAAAATCAGCAATGGTATCTCTGATTGTCGCAACCAAACTCAAAATTTGTTTTGAGTTGTCCGTGATACGCCGATTCTTCTTCTCATAAAAAGAGACGAAATCAATAACGTGCTTGGAGATATTAAAACCACGTTCTTCCTGATCATAATTACCTAATTCATCCTTGTATAAGGACGCAATAACTTTGTCATTCTTCTCTGTTACCTGAATGAGCGCATTGTTGTAGACAATCGCATTACCAATCAGGGCGACATGATTATTTAGTGTCCGGCATGCTCGCGCCGCCGGATGTTCTACTTCAAATTCGCTCATAGGAAAGATACCTGTTCTGGTTCAGGATTTTCTTCATAATTGATGTTGTTATGTTCCAACATATATTCGGCTTCTTCATAGAAAACTGACCATTTTCCTGTAGCCAAATAGTTCAAACCTGTGTTGCCAGTCGGCATCAGATATTCTTGGGCGACCAGATATTTAAGAACGTCATTAAGCATGTCTTTTAGGTCGGTACTGCTCTTCCCGATTTTAAACATGAGGTCTTTTAACTGCTTCTGAATTAATGTGGAGTTTTCCGTTTCATAAAGCAGCTTAGAGAAAGAAATCTCGTCACCACACACCATTACGCGATTACCAGAATGCGTGTTTCTGATCAGACGCAGCCATTCAACGATTGGCATTACCCGATTATAGTTTTCAGCAAACTGTTTTTCGACTTGGGCTTTACGGTCTTTGTGAGTACGCGCATCCAAATGAACAGCATAAAAACAATAGCCATCCGAAGTCCTGACACACTTTTTCCCCATAAAAGCTAGATACTGGTTAAGTTCTTCCAGGGCTAGAGGGTTGTTCAAGGCTTCTGCCATTGCTTTGTTTGTAAAGCTGTCAATCGTATTGCCAGTAATTAAGTGGTTTACGATTCCGTTAAATAAGCCCAGTTCAGTTTGATCAATGCTAATAGTCATAATTCAATCCTTAATCTAATAATGGGTTCGGCTTATGGTTTTGCGTTACCTGGAACTTACGGATACCAAAATTACGATCTATGTCATGCTTATGCTTGAAGCGTTTGCTGAGTTCGATTGATAAATTCGGCTGTGCGCACAATAAATTAATGTTGAAGAACTCCATTAACTCGAATAATCGGGTCGTGTTCTGGGAATCGAATTGGCTGATTTCATCCAATGGAATATGAATGACCACATTCTGATTTTGGCAAAGCTGCCGGGTTAATGCTGTAAAGATAATAATGACAATTAAGCGTGACAAACCGGTACTGCTACCAGAAGCTAGGTCGGAATCATTTTTAACGTCCACGCTACGATCATTTTCTCTATATTGAATATTGAGCTTCACTAACGAGTAAAGTTCATCGGTTTTGATGTTGAGATTCTTGATTGCATTCAATGTAGCTTCAAAAGAACTTACAATCTTTTCTGTTGGTAGTTTAGACGTACCCAAGTCAGAAAACTGTGTTTCTTCCAAATCTTTAAGGTACTGTGCAATCTGGTCATAAACCGATTTCTTACCTTGATTGGTTTCACTATCCATTACAGATAACAGGTTAATTTTAATGTCCTTCAATGCCGGAAATGGATTGTTCTTATTGGTCTGCTCCGTCAACCTCTTAGACATTGAATTGAGTTTGCGTTTAAAACTGTTCAGGGCTTGTGCGTAGTTTCTCAAACCAATTAATGCTAAATCAAAGTCATTAACAATCAGTTCAGATTGAATCTGTAGTTCTTGGAAAACCAATTTTTCAATTTCCTGCATACTATACAGAGAACGTGCAGCATCACTGATTGCCCCTAATCTGTCCATGCGCTCTTGCCATCTTCTATACAGCTCGAAACCAGTATTTTTTTGCAAGATAAAGATGATTTTATTGAGTGCCTGACGAAGCTCTTTTTCCAGACGATCTTGTTTATTCAGGTTATCTTCAATGTCTCGAACTAAAACATCAAATGTAATTCTTACCTGGGTCTGAGCCGGTTCAACGTCAGGAATGCCGTCAAGCGCGTTATCTATTCGCTTACACAAGTTATTTAAAGCGTCAATCTGTCGTTTAAAATCCTTCTCTGCTGCATCAAACTTTTCGATCTCTGAATAGTAATATTTCTTGCAAACCTCCAATTCATGTTTAAGTTTTTGTTTGCTCTGGTTCAACTTAAATATTTCTTCCTGAGCGAGAGAAATCACTTTAACCAAACTATCTTTACGTCGCAGATCGTACTTACACCAATGGTCGTATTCAGCAACCGCCTTAGCATAACCTTCAACAACACGGAACCGAATTTCAGCCTGTTTTGCTCGATTTTCTGCTGCCTTAATAACCGAAACATCAACGCCACGCTGCTGTAACTCGCTATCACGCATAGAAATCAGCATATTTACCTTTTCTTGAAACCGCGTATCTATAGCTTGCTTCTGTTGAAGGTAGGAAGTTTTTTCTTGGTTCAGAATATTAAACTGATGTTTGTACTGCGCGTAAGTATTCTGGCGATCTGCGTCAAAACGCTGACGAATTAATTGACGTTCAGGATTGATGTTATTTTTAAAGACCTGACGTTGTTGAATAAGCGATAACTCTTGTGCTTTATGCTCCTGAATACGTGTTTCAATGTCATCATCGACCTGTTTCACATATTTTTTAAACATGCTTTCAATAGAAAGTAGCTGCTCTTTAAGCTGACGCAGATCAGTTCGCAATTGCATCGTTTTACGCTCATTACTCTGAATTGCATCGTCTACGTTTTTATACTGCTTATTTAAAGCTGATTGTTGTGCCTTGATCTCGGATACTTTCGCTTCACAAGATTTAAGACGTACACTTAACTCGTCGGAACTCTCAGCTTCCATTGGTATATCCAACTTAGATAAATCCAATTCCAATCCATAGAAAGTAGCTGTACTTGGCTCATGTTCAGACGACCAACTTGGGTTTAAACCTTTTTTTAATAGAAGTTGAGGATTAATTACTTTGGCAATGTTATTTTTCCAGGCTATATCTGGGTAATCATTAAAAAACCGCAATAAGGTATTTGTTTCAAACAAAATTTTACGCAGCTCAATTTCTTCTTGTTCAGCACTAGCAAGTTTGCGGGTAACAGAATTTATTTCAGAACCCAAATCATTTTTATCTTTATGCAACTTGCGAGTTTCTTTATCAGATGCAGTAATTTCATCTTCCTTCGCCGTAATCTTCTGCTTCTGGGTGCTGATATCTAACTCAAATTCATTGATCTGTTCTTGTTCCTGGGCTGTGCGTTTGCGAGCTTCCTCAATTTTTGTACGATTACGATCAATCTGAGCGTCCAACCGATTTCCTTCAAGCTCTTTGGCGTGTTCAAATTGATCAAGATGCTCTTTTTCAGCGTAAGTAATGTTTTGAAGTTGATGGTCTTTCTGGTCACGCAAATTATCAATTTTGGTTGTTATACCTTCAATTTGAGCATCAATTTGTTTTAATCGGTGATCTTTCTTTTCATTTTCCTCGTTCTTTAATCGCTCAAAGCGGGAACTGATCTCGCTATTATTTTTATTGAGTTCTTCCAGATCATTTTTAGAATCAATAGAAAGCTGCCTGTAATGTGCCAAGTTCTTATAATCAGTACGTTTCTCTTGGATATTCGCTTTGTTATATCCAATTTCCTGTTCTTCAATCGTTGATAATTCATTCTGGGAAATATTAAGACGATTATTGGCATCGAATAAATCAGACTTCACTAATGAAAGGTTTGTATCAATTTCATTACGCTTCACATTTGCTTTTGCATCAAAACTTTTTCGGTCGTAAGAAATCTGGTCGATGTTTCTTTGAATGTCAGAAATCTGTTGCTGAGAAAACTGCTTATTGCCTAATAGCTTTGAGTACACCATCAGTAATTGACTACGGAGATTACTGCCTTCAAGAATACGTGGATTCTCCCTCTCTAATTGGCGTAATGTCGTGATATTAGAAATCAAGGTTTGTATTTCTAATGAATTAAGACGGTTTCCCAGAATATCTTCCTGATCTAAAAACGCATCTACCAACATTGTTTTAAAGTTGTCGAGTAGATTGTGTTTACTCATGGTGATCTGAGTTAAGGCATGAATGTGTTTCATTTCATACCCTTTTCCACATAGGGAGAACGTAATCGCCAGATCGCGTAACGTGTGAGATTTATTTAAGCGCGATTTTTCATTGGTCAGAACCCCAACATAATCTAGGCTATTGTCAATCTGACGACTGGTATAGATACCGCTTTTTTGCAATTCCTCAAATAAAGCCTTGCAGCTTTTATGCTCCTTATGGAACGCAATCATTTCTTCGGAAAAGATTGTCTGTTTCGCAGTTCCCTGAATAAAGCGATAACAATGCGTGTCTTGGTTAGGCATTCGATAAAGTACGACACAACACGGACCGACTGGTGAACGATACTCATATACGATCATGCTGCGGTGATGTGGTAAATAATAATTAACGAAGCTCTTTTTATTCGCTGATCGGTCAATCAAACGTACTGGTGGTGCGCCGTAGAAAATAGGAATGAGATTTAGGGTAGAGGTTTTACCGGCTCCATTCTCGCCAGTGAGATTTGTATTACCGTCCTCTAATTCAATTTCAGTAAACGCATTTGGTAAATATGAATCAAATAAATAAATTCTTATTAACCCTAAGTTTTGTATAGCAGTAGTCACAGCAGTATTCATATAAGCAAAGTCCTATGTTTATTCTGAGCACTCCTTCGTTTAACTAATCGAAATATTGTGCGCTCTAAAACATACATTTTAGATTTTTATAAGGTTAATTGCAGTATGGTAAGACACAAAATGTCGTATATTTTCTTGTAATAAAACCTAATAAAGATACACCCTTAATCCAAGATTAAGAAATAGGTAATTCCATTCTTATACTGTTATAATTCAAAAATGGCATCTGTCAGAGCCAATTAGAAAGCAATAAGGTACTTAATGTGCGCGTTAAAGAGTTAGATTTTATTAAGTGGTTGGCAATCTCCTTTATGGTGGTTGATCACCTTCGATTCCTAGATTTAATCACTAGCGTTAAATTTACTCTCTACAGCTTAGGACGCTTTGCCTTTCCTATGTTTTGCTTTGTCTTGGCGTATAATTTCTTTCGTACAGACGGACAATACAACACCCAAAAGAGTGATTTTCGCTATATCAGCAGTCTACTAATATTCTTTCTAGTTTCAGAGCTGCCATATCGTTTCTATGGCGAAATGCAATACAGTAGTATGAATATTATGCTGACCCTAGCTTTTTCCTTTGTCCTACTCTATGCCTTTGTACGCAATACTCGCAATCTATTATTGGAACCAAGTTTTGTGTGCCTAATGGTGGTATTGGTTACGGTCGGAATGGAATTTACAGATTATTTTAAAATCCAATACGGCATAGGTGGGGTGTTTTTACCACTGGCAATGTACTTCGCGCTAAAAGAACAGAAATTACGTCACTATATTGCTGTCGTGATCTGTGCGGGAATAATGAATCTGGACCTACAAGAAGGAGCTTTTTTAAATAGCCTGACTTCTCTGTTAATTACCCTGGTTCCAGTAATTACAGGCATTATTGGTGCACTCCTGCCTTTCGCCATCATCAACGCCAAAATTAAAATGAATGTTCCACCAATTACAAAATGGGGTTATTACTTTTACTCTGTTCACTTTATTGTTTTGGGTGCAGCTCGCACGATCTATCGAATGCTGTTCTAATATAGGTTATTTCAATGAAAAAAATACACTCAAAATAGAGTATATTTTTTTTATAAAACATCACACAAAAATGGCATAGGTCAATTAAAATCATTATGTTTAAGATGCGACATGCGTTGTCGCACTAATGAAGGTTAAATAATAAATTTTCATTAAAAAATATTAATAAATGCGACAAAATGTGTCGTTAAATTTCAAGCTGTATACCTAGATAGACTATTGATAAAAAATATAAAATTATAAAAAATCAAACTCAAGATACTTTATAAGTTATTGTATTATATGGAAGTATCAAAGATATAAACTCTATAATAACTTGCTTTTTTGCTTGTATATACAGACAGCCTAAAAACCGCATTTGGCTATATTTTCCCGGTAAAACTCATATTAAAAGAAATTAAAATATGTATTAATTTTTCGCCCTGAAAATTGGTTTGAATAGCTTGAAATTAGATTAAAAAATATATATCGTTTATACATCGGCTCTGTTAGACCGATTTACCTAAAAAGGATAAACAAAATGTTCAATTTCGATGCTCAAAAAAACACGTATTCACTAGATGCAACGACACCGTTTTTTGAATATAAAGTAGAAGCGTTAAAAGCTATTCAATTCGGTCTATCTGCATGCCACCTGTACGTTTTAAAGTGCAATTTAAACGAAAAATCTTCTGACTTAACTGTAATGTTCGACAAGCTAAAGCAGCTTTCCAAATTGACAGCAGAATTACCAAAAGTCATTGCTACAGAATCTCACGCTCACTTCGTTAAAAAGCCATCTATTGCGATTCTGAGCCACTTTGAACAGTTGGATGATATCCAGGAGCAGTTTAAAGCTGAAAGCGAAAAACGAGCTGTACGTTCTTCTGTAGAGCGTGTTCTTGAACTGCACAACAACGCAATCCAAGATTTTAAAATCCCTGCGCATACTACACTGAACACTTCTAAATTTGCTCCTGTAGCTATGCAAAACCTGTCTACTATTCTTGACTGCCTGTATATGTATGCAATGGCTGTACAAGATAAAGTGACCCCTCTCGTTGGTCGTGGTTTGATTGCTTACACTCAGCTTGATTTTGAGATTTCAGAAGAAGAGTTAATGCTTGATATCTACCGCCAAAAGTTTGATTTTATTGCTCGCAATCTGAATCAAGTTGTATCAACGATTGAAGCTGTTATCCGTTTAACCAATTATGTGAATCAAGAAAATATTACTGAGCAAGATACAAGCAAAATGCTTGCTGACGTAAGCTACTGCTTTGTTCAGGCAGAAATGAGTGATTCAGCTAATTTTGCATCACTGCTGATGATCTAAAGCAAATAAAAAGATGGGTAGCTTTGGCTACCCTTAGTCGTTTCTGAATAATAGATAAAGGCAGTACCCAATTTGGCTTTCGATGATACAGCACAACAATCCTTTGTGAAATTTGTTGATAAATTCACTCACAAATTTACTGTGATCTGGAAGGTAGCAAAAATTATAAATATCATGCTGCTGATCGGCACGGTTGTAGCGTACCTATTTCTTCAATATGCGGGTGAGGTCTACCATACCTTAGATATGGTGATCTGGGGCCTATTGCTTGCAAGTCTGCTGTTTTACACGCTCTGCTACCACCTATATAAAAAGCATACCAAACAGCTTACTCAACGCCTGTTTGAAGAGCAGATCGACATTAAGAATTACAACCTCAAGTTCCTGGAACAGCAGCACCAATTAACGATTGTGAATACATTGGAATTTAACCTGTACTTGGCTAAATTTTTATTTATTACATTCATTCTGTCTGGTATTCAATTTACACTTGCTGTCTTTGCAATCGCTGAATGGTCGTCTACAACAAACTATGTAATTGCATTTATTTCAGGTGCGTTGACATTTATAGCAATGGGATTTCCATTCGCTTATAACATCATCACGAAACTGTCACATATCTATTTAATTAGGTCAAATAATACCGACCTTAAACTAATTGGTAAGCCGATTGCATTTACCTGTATTGGTGAGTTTAATCCCAAAGTTATTGCCCCTCGTTATTATCAGGTTATTCAAGAAACAATTAGTACAAGCAGACACGCAAATTATGTGATACAGTTAATTAAAGTTATTGATTACTCTGCGAGTAAATATGAGTATTCAGTAATTAAAATTGATTATCTTTCAGAGATCAAAAACCACATTCATTCTGAAACCGATTACCAATGTGTAGTATCAGCTTTAAGAAAAAATGGGTTTGCAATTCAATAAGAAATTAGGATATTAAAATGGCTCGATATGACGAAAATGAAAACCGTGCAGCTCGAAATGCAAAAAAGTTTGCCGGTGATACTATAAAAGAATTTAAAGCAAAACCAATTCTAATCATTGTGTGCGCAGTTTTTCTTTTATTTGTGCTTAAAGCATTATTCTAATTAAATTGTCAAGGTCTTGGTTCGTTTGTTGGCAGCCCGGCAGAGTTCTGGCATGTATTTGGTCGTTCTCAATCGACTGATCTACTGGTGTCATACCGTACCTTCTTTACAAAGAAACTGCTAAAAAGCTAGTCAATCTAGTGATCTGGAATGAATAAAGGCTATCTGTTTAGATAGCCTTTTTTATTGATGCTTACTCAAAGTCCTTGAATCAACTGGATTAGAGAAGATTCGGTGATCTAGGGCAGCATCAAACCCAAGCACCATGTATGTAACAGAGATTAAGGTAAAAATTGAAATTATAAAATAGCAATTTAACTCTTTTTTTTAATGAATACACCATACCTAAAGGCTTGAGTTTTTGGGTGTGAAGCTAGGGAAGCAAGAACTTTTCTGATACCAGAAAAAAATAAAAGCCAGTCGATTTAGGGTCAGACTAGCTTTTGAAACCAACTGATAATTCTCAAATGAACAAAGTTTGGTGTATGTCATGTAGTTGGTTATCACCTCTTCCGAAATCATAGAACGTAAAGAGATTGTCACATGCCATCTTAATTCATCGGAATCACACTAACACGGAGCTTACTTTAATGAAAGGAAAATACGTTACCAAATTACCCTTATCTGATCTGGCAAGCTGCACCTGGTAATAAAAATTAGAATGGGCTATGCCAAGTATAGAAACGACAATAGCCCGATTGTTACGGTATTTACGTGCATTGATATTAAGCGTTAATAGTCAATTTAATGGCTACCGTAACAAATACGCCATTCGTTTAGAATGCTTCCATCATCCCAAAGAAATAGCGATTTTCATTAAACCTGCTGTGCGATCTAACTAACCGGTATTATATAGAATAAATTCCATGATTTAAACTCAAACCATAGACTTTGATAAAAACGAAAAATATCAGTTTTTAACAATGATTAGATAATCATGTTGAAATAAATACTAGCACGAATTTCGAACAGAATTATGTTGCAAATAGTGACAATACAGAACAAAGATTAAAGGCTAAGTTTAATAACTTAGCCTTTGATAAAAAATATGAGAAATTTTTTAATGCGCTGATAACCCATTTAGGTTATTTGATTTCAATTAAATTAACGGTGTTTATTCAATAGTGTCATTAAAGACACCACAAACTATTGTTAATAGAATAAGACTACAAAAACCCTTTTCGCATTCTTTGAATAAACGCATTGTTTTTATAAGTCCTAGATTGTTCTTATACAAACAAATTGTCCGATATACACAGCTCTCATACTATGTGTATGGAATTTAAAATAGCAAATATAGGCATTGAACACAATTAAAAATTACTTATTTTTAATATAAAAATTAAGAATATATAAAATAATCTGGCAGAAAGAATAAAGGTCAGCATAGGAAGCTGACCTTTGATTGTTTCTGATTTGTATTAAATAAAAACCTAGCAGAATGCTAATAGTTTATATTTGTCTATGACTGGTACTCAATATATAAAATTAATATCCAATATACAACCGTTTAAACTAATTTTTTTATAAATTTAAAATAAAAAAAGACCGCAACATGCGATCTTTGATACATAGCTTCAACATATACAAAACAGGAGTATATGTACCTACAAATACCTTAAAAAAAGCCATGTAACCGCGAACCCTCGCGGAACTCATTAATCAAAGTAGCTTGATACTATTGATATTAAGTTGCGGGTAAAATAAACCATTTCCAGTATCAAAGCAATACCCTACCTAGAAAGAATAAAGGCCAGCTAATTCCGATCTTTTGATTTGCGTCTACTCACGCAAAAAATAGTTAGTAAGTTGAAATACAATAACAACTTATACCAAAAAGAAATATATTCATTTTCATATTCTTTGCCCTGGTGTCTGGAATGGCAAGATGTATTAAAAAAATGAAAAGAAAAAGGGTCAACCGAAGCTGACCCTTGAGCAATCAAACTATTCAATGAACCTTAAATAAACTGAAAGTTAAATTACAGCCAAATCCGTTTAAAGGCTTTGGATATTTGAATTATAACTGATCTGGAAGAATTTTGAATATAAAAAATAAAGGTCGCATAGCGACCTTTGAACGTAATTTAGAATCTGTTAAAACTAAAAGACGTTTAGCGAAATAACCAGATTCAATCTCTACATCAAGCGACTGATTATAGAGGTCTATTCTGGTTGATAAATCAGGCATGAAACCAATTTAAGATACAAAGTATATAGAAAAAATAAAAGCCGGTATACATGGTATATCGACTTTTTGAAGTTTGTACTATATATGGAGTTAAGTCGCTAGAATTTAAGTACAAGCTAAATTTGGAAACTTTTAAGAAGAATAAAGGTCAGCTATAGCCGACCTTAAAGCATCACTCACCAATTAAACAGGTAATGTCCAATCTCTCAATTGTGACGCTGTGTGTAAATAATTTGAGCAATGAATTTACCACACTATTAAATAGAGTAAAAGTCAGACAAGCTGACTTTTGATATAAATTTTAATCTAACTCTAACTTTTTTACTCACAGTTAGAGGAAGTAAAATGAGTTGTTATTAAATTACGCTTATTACAGCAAAAGCACAAGCATTTACTCCTGATTTCTGCTTCGCATTTAATATGGTAAACCGTAAGTTTTGGGTCCTGAACTGAGATCAGATTAGTCCGGCTCCCTAGTGTGCAGAAATCTATTTCTTTTAAGTGAAAATGAGAGTATTAAAAACCGATTTGGTTGATTGATTCGCCCAAATACCAGGCATTAAAAAAGGAAGCGGAAGCTTCCTGAATTGAAGTCTGTACTTAAACAGATTTGTATTTCATACGGAGGAAAGACAAATCTGTTCCTTCAATTTTTAGCAAAACGCTTTACCATGATTAATACAGATTAAACGCGCAAGACGTTCAATCTGGGTTGAAGGATAGCAGCTTAAATCGCCTAGCAACATCGTAAAATATTTCAGTTTTTGCCTATTTTTTTAAGCACTTTTAGCGGAATATTTATCGCATCTTGTATCTAAACTCTCAAAAAATCTGTAGCAACTGTCTGACAACTTTTAGGGCAAAAGTTTGAACACCTCCCCCCTGCAACGCTTGATTCACAAGCCTTGCAGCGATTCATACCTATAAAATAAATATTTTTCTATTTTTATAGTTTTTAATGCCAGGGTGTATTTATATACACCCTTAATACAAATAAATGGGTTAATACCAATTCAATTAATCAACTTAAAAAAGCTGTTTAATATGAGCTAAAAGCAACAAATCAAAAAATACTATATAAAAACCCATTCATGGCATAGGTCAACCTAGAGGGTTTTAATGCTATTTCTGGTGTGTGAACACGTATGCAAAACTCAAAAAATAAAAGCTAAGTATTTGTTATATAAAGAAAGATATGGAATTAGCCCCTAGCTCTGGCATGTTCGGGCATGTTTTAAAGATCACGAAAAACCATTTATTTTTTATACTTAAAAACAATTAAAGATATAATAGTCTTTTTATGATTATTAAAATAAATTAAAATTATTTAATAATAAAAATATTTTAAATAACTTCATTGAAATAAAATAAATACTCTATGTCATTATAATATTTGCAAAAGGTCTTAAACTAAAAAAACAAGGTATAATTACAAAAACTATCAAAATTTATGTGAAAAAAATGTATGTACTTCACTTGTCATTACACCGCCTTGAACCCTCTATTAAACATAGGCTTGCAACACATTTTTTCAACAAACATCTCCTTTCCCCCTTAATTTTGAGTAGTTTTTATACACTAAAAACTCTTAAAATAACCTTACCTACAATAATATCCGCAGAGCTATATGATTTATTTAATAGAGAATGAATTTCCGTTAAATCGGTAACAAATAGTTAATAATTGAGAAATCAAAAAAAATACGAGAAAAATAAAAATAATTTAAAAAAAGTATAGATTCCTGAGAAAAAATGCTTATAATGACTGTACACACTGTAAGCACATGAGAACGTCCATTCTCGCTTACCGATATTTTACAACCTATGAAGAATAGGTACTGCGTCAGTATTAGAAGTGCTTACGCAGTTTTTTTTTGCCTAAAGAAAAGTAGACTGAAAACAGACCTTAGAACAGACGGCTCTAGGGAATACTTATGATCGCAACCGACAATAACAACACTTCAATTCTTTTCCATTGGCATCGACAATTACTTGAAGATTCAATGAACAATACGTGAGATTAAACACTTTGATGAACTTGAAGCCCTGGTCCATGAAGAATATGAATCTACAGGCTTAGTAGAAGTGAAATGGTATGCAGACGATCACTGCATCAAATGGAATACTTATCCGGCCACTTTGGATGGTAACGTAGTCGGATATGCCAACCATGCGTTAGAAAACCACCCTCTTGCTTCCTAATTTACGCTGACAGCTCTTTTTTAGTATCGGACGTGCATTTTACCGGAGACGTAAAAAAAGCCCCATCCGGGCTTTTTCGTATCTTTGGTACTGCATCCTAATGATAGGCTTCGTACCTGGCAGCCAAGTTGTTGCATACGCCATAGAACACTGCAAAACAAAAGCCAAACATAATGAGGTAAATCACCCCAAACGGTAGAAACCGGTGAACTGGCCTATTGTACTGATCTAGCAGAACCGATGTGTTGTATAAAAACAGATTTACATAGTTCTCACGCACAATCTTAGTTGCCATTTTGTCGAAAAGCTCCGCTTGAAGTTTCACGAACATTTTTTTATCTGTGCCGTTATATGGTGAGTAGTGAAAAACAAAACGGTTCAAGACGTTATGATCTACGTTTACATAGTCCAGATCATCCGTTTTAACTTCATACTCAAAATAAGATGACAGCTTGTTCAGCTCTTCGTTTTCTGGCAAATCCAAGAGCAAGGCTTTTTGAGCAAGAATGTAGTTCTGGTCAGTTATTGGTAAAGCACTGGTGCGAACTATTTTCTTATATTGCTCCCATTTCGATAGAGCAGCTTCCCCTTTTACAGATTCGTATTCACCGGTAACAGATTCATCCACCATATTTTCATAACGTGCCAAGTCATACTTGGCATAGTTGAGATAGATGCTGTAATGGTTTTGAACTACAATAAATAAGGCGATAAACCCAATGAATAACGCCAATATGAAGATATTGATAAAGTATTTACGGCTCTTTTCGTAATGCTCATTCAAATCTTCATTGCGGTACTGCTCTAATACTCTTTGGGTCAGCCGGTCGCGTCTCATTTTTCTTTGCTTCCACCTACTTCCAGGGCCAGAATACCTTTTGGAAGTTTGCTTTCCTGGTTCAGCATAATCGCATCAGTAAAACCTTTATTCTTATTCAGACGCAAAATTGCTTTACGGTTTTCGATAATGCCTTGCTGTTGAATTTTGATAACTTCCTCAACTGTTTCAACCAATTTTTGCTGTACATGCTCAATAGTCTCTACATCAATGGCATTGCGGTTATTGGCTTTGGCTGTAGCGATAGAGTTTTGCTGCAACTGATCTGCCAGGTTTTTCAGCAATTGGTTGGTATGGTCGTCCACCTGATTGATCAGCTCGATATTATTTTGCTGATCTTGCAGCGAGATCGCCATAGCGTAGCTGTTCTTCCAGGTAGGAATCGTAATCGACTTCACCACATTGAACTTATCAGTAAGATCGCGGTTGTTCTGCTGAATCACGCGAATCTGTGGCAGGGTCAAGAATTGAGCTTGCTGCAACAGGTACATATCATCAATGCGTTTTTCCAGTGAGTTTACGGCTGCATTTTTGTCGAAAATTTCCTGAACCAGAAACTTGTCTGAGTTGTCCAAATTACGATTACTGAGTACCACCAGTTCAGCTTTCAGCTCGGCTAAACGAAGCTGTGCGGAAATGATGTATAGACCAATCTCCTGAGCTGTCTCAAGAACGCCGTTGTACATATTTTCTAGCTCGTCATTGCGCTTAATAATCGCATTCTGACGTACATTCAGATTATCAACCATTTCATCAATGTTCTGCTTAACCGTAGCAAACATGATCTTGTTTTCTTCCTTCTTCTCACGGTATCGGTCAATCAGCTTACCGATCAACGGAATACTGCTTTTCTGGTTGCGCTCACGGAACATTAAAGCATTCTGGCTATGCTTCTGGGTAGAAAGCACGAGATTTGTCAGACCAGTACCCAAAGTTTCCAGGTCATTGCTTTGGACTTCGGATAACATATCTTTGGTATAGGTATTGGTCTTTTCACCAATCTCCAAGCCAAACAGACTAACTTCATTGGATGATAGATTGCCGTCCAGTTTTGATTTAATTGCATGGATACGTGCAATCGTTTCCGGGGTCGATAAAGTGTCTACTGTTGGACCCAAAATTTGATTTCGGGTAATACCTTTTGATTCTTCGATTGCCTTTAAAGCTGAATCAATATCTTTGTTGTCGATTTCAGTAGCTACTACTTGATTAGTATGGTTCATTTCTAATTTATTTCCCGAATTAATTTTATTGGATTAGCACACAGCATGGGCTTGGGCTGTTACCAGGTACTTCTCGTGTGCTTGCATGATCTCTAAAGCAATCTTCTGGTTATCGTTAATTGCTCTGAACCATGCCACCACTTCCACAATGCGTTTATGAGCCGGATTAATCAGCGTTAAAACACGATCTGCGGTAGCAACCACAAAATTCAGGTAATTCAAATCTTCGACATGCTCAAGTTTATTTGGCTCAAGCAATATAATCTGGTTGAGCGCGGTTTGATGGTAAAGCTGACATACAGATTGAATAACAGACAGCTTTATACCGGCATCATTTAAAATCTGGGCGCGTTCCTTGATTCCGGTATAGCGGAGCTTGATCTGGTCGTGAATCCGTTTTACTCGAATGAAGTTACGCAGCAATACTTCATGTTCATCAGCCAGAAGAACCTTACTTTCTTCCAGAAAATCGACACTGGCAGACAGTATTTCTTCGATAGACTTTTTATAAAAAATATTCAGATTGAAATTGGCTTGCAGCTTTAACAGGTTATACAGCTTATCGTTATAACCATTGATTAGATTGGTCAGCTCGTGAGCCTTCACTTGGCGAATGGTCGCTGTATATTCTTGAACAGATTTCGGGTAGCTGTCGATCATCAGCGCAAGTTTCTCATGCGCCGTAGCCATTACTGCTTTATCCGAACCAAATAAGTCACAAGCCAGTGCAATCGCACGTTCAATATTTGCAGTGGATTGTATAGGAAGCCCCAATAAATCTTGATTTCCAATACGTTGTAAAGATGCAAGAAGCATCTGTGTGTTATCTAGGTTTACTAACTGCATGGGTGAAATACTCCATGTAAATTTACTTAAATTTTACAAGCTTTTTAGGCTTTCAATCACTCTTTCATGCAATACCGCTATTTCTTCCAAATTAGCTTTATCGACATGGTGTTCAGAATTTTGATTGTGATACACAGTTTGCCAAATCGGAATCAATAAAGTGCTAACTTCGGTGGCGCGATCTAATGTAGCTTGGGCTACATCAATATATTGCTCAATTTGTTTAGCATTCATCATTGCCATTGACTGAAATGCGACTGCATTTTGCAACTGGCGATTAAAACGATCTACATGACGTTCATAAACCGGCTCCGGGTTCTCTTGTTGCTTTTGAACGAAGGTAAAACCCTGGTCAATTAATTGCTTTAAGAATGGTAACGCCGTAGACAACTCTTTCTCAATTGAACGTAAAGCGGTTAATGCTTCAAGTAGCTGCTTCGCATTACGCTCCATCAAGACTTTGTGGCAACGAATATCTTTTACGCCCTGTAAGTAATCTGATTCAGCTTGCGTGTGATTGCACAACAGTTTATCCCACCACGAGAACTTACGGCTCAATTTTTTCGGGTCGGAAAGCTCCATCCCTGCAAAAATCGCTTTGATGTCTTCATTGATAGAACGTACTAATGGCTGATAAGTACACGCACGATGATAAGGATGCAATTCACCCTGAAAGTAATACTGCACACCTTTAGACTGATCATACGAAGTAAAACCAGTGAGCGTATTGATCGCATCAAACAGTTCACTGCCGTATCCCTTATCAACGCTGACAGTATCCGCAAGGAACTCTTCAACGCTATATAAGTGCGTATCATGTGAACCAGGAGCTATTCTTTCCATCACACCACCACTACCCAGAATCTTACATGCTTTAAAACCACCCGCGTATATGCGAGTAGAATGTGAGGACAAGGCAATTGTTCCCACTAAGCCATCTATTCGTCACGCTTTTTCACAATCCGCCTTTTATTACCATGTTCCAACTGAACTGCAACCTGGTACAGCAAAAAACTCAGAAACAGGCTTTTCTTGCGCGAAGTATTTGCTGCAAACGCATCAACACGCTTGTTTACATCCTCACGCAAACGGAAACGACAAATATTCTGCTTGGATTCTTTAGAGATTAATTCACTAAATTGGTCCACGCTTACTGTCCATTTACCTTCACCTTTTCGCAATAGATCATCAAACTGATGACTGATAAACCGGCTCAACTGCTTATGGGTCGCTTCACAATGTTTTTGAATCTTGTCAAAGCTAGAATCGACCTGAAAAGCTTGAACTGTTTTTGTCACTTTAGAGGGAGGCATAAAGTGTCCTTCAATTTGTTTTTTTTGCTAAGTTCTGAATATAGCACAGTATAATTTTTAAGTGTTAAAAACCGTGTAAAGAACAAAGTGACTTTACCCATGTTTTAAAATAAAAAATACATAAAATACATATATTTATATTGTTAAAAAAAAACATACAAATTGACTTATGCCATATTTCAATTAGAGCAATCAACCTAAAGTTTAGGTGGTATACAGCATACTTTAATTCCAAATAATTTACAAAGAAAAGGGCTTCCGTAGAAGCCCCATAAATACACTTTAACCTAATAAAATTAGTTACCGGTAATGGTCAAACCTTTACTTGGGTCTTTTAAGTCTGCCAGTAATTCAGGTGGAATATCCTTAAACTCTGGACCAAACATTTTTTCTATTTCCCTCACTCGGCGGTCATATAGAGCCTGTCGAGATTCAGCCATTTCTTTCGTTGCACCATCAGTCAAGGTGTTATTGCTTAACTGCAATCCCTGGAAAGAAGATTTCATGGCATGAACAGTGTGATCGTGCGCCGTCTTGTTCATATACGCTAAATCGCCAACACCTTTTTTATAGTTAATGTCGGTTTTGTTAGGTAATGTCCAAGCCATCGGATAATACTTGCCATCTTTTTTCAGAATCGGTGAAGCATTTGGTAATTCAGTTTGATCGAATTTGTGGCGCGGAACGTACAACGTCATATTCCCTGAATTTGTCTCAATCATACTCACCACTTTTGGGTCCACACCTGACACCTTCGCAACCTGGGTGACATATTCATCCATGTTGAAGTTTTCGATTGCAGTGTACTCATTCAGGTCTTGCATCATTACTTCTTTGTAGACTTCGATATTCTTTGGAATATAGATATACGAGCCTTTTGGATAGCGGTCATTGCGATTAAACTTCTGTAGCAGCTTAATATTACTAGCAATGTATTCGCCTGTAGTATTCGGTAAATACAGGTAGCTGCTGATCGTATAGGAGAACATGCCATAAGGTGAAATCACGGTTTGGGTCGTTGGAATGGTTGTAGTGATATATGAGATCGGCTTATCACTAATATCAATCTTCTGCCATTCATACTTGCGTTTACCCAAGTCTTTATCGCACTGGTCATTGATCAATGCAGTACCGGTATATAAACCCGCTTGTGAGATCAGGTAGCCAACTGGATAACCTACCCCCTTCACTGGCATGTGGCTATAGCTGTCATAGAAAAAACCATCAGTGGTAATGATGTGACGTTTAGAAGGAACACCCGCCATCATGTAGCGTTGGTTCATTACCTGACGATCAAAGGTATCAACATCAGCTTCAAAAATTACGTCATTTACAACATTGGTAACGCGAGAATAAGGAGCAAACGCTTTGAAGCCTTCAAACTCACTGGCTTCGGTCATAATCACAAATAGAGATTCATCAAAAATCCCTTTGCCTAACCCTTTTGATTTACCACCAAGACCGTTAATACATTCAGTATCAGCATCAAGACGACCAATATTGTTTTTAGGGATTGGGTAAATATCTGGGTTATAGCTGGTCACGCGCTTTTCGTATTCAGATACGAGCTGCTGCTCAGTCATTTCGGATTTTGATTTTTTGTTTTTGTCGCTGGTATTCGTAGAAAATGATGGGTTGTCCTTTTTACTTTCATGGATGCCAATGTATGCACCGGCTCCAACAATAATTACTCCGGCAGTAACACCGGCTATAACACTCTTTTTCATGTTTATCTCATAACCACTGACAGTAGGTTTTTTAAGTTCTTACAAAGCATTAATCGACAAGAAAAACTCGTCGTTTTCTTCTTGGCTTAACAAGTCCAAGCGTTCTGTATATACAGACATTGCCGAATCAAATTCAGGTGTGATTTTACAACGTACTGCTCGGTGTCCGATCATACCACTTGCATCAAGCTCTTTAATACACTCGCTTGCATCAATTCGTGGTTCGCCATTTTCATCAGCCGGTCCAGTATCCGCAAAATTGCAGTAAATCAGCTTCTCAAACTGCTCAATGAGCTGTTCACTCTGCTCGCCGTGGTACGGCACATAAATGACTTTGATCGGTAGTTTATTCGGAACAAAATAATCTTTAAGTGCGACCTCAATTTCTTCCAGAACATCATCTTCGCTAATCATAAAGATCAGTTCAGTTTTTACAGCATATTTAAGATTGTTGATCGTATTCCAAAAGCCAGTGAGAACACCCTTAAAATCTTCCACTAGGTAGGTCGTCATCAAAAGAGAATCCTGGTGACGCATACAGCAGTGAGAGATCAGATTGATCAAATTCTTACGTTGTAATTTATCACGATACGCATGACGCTTGAGGTAGCAAATCATCTGAATCGTTTTCATGGTTTCCAACTATAGATAAATTGTGAAGGATATTAACCTAAAAAAGACAAAATATCTATTTCAAAACATGGCATAAGTCAATATAATAAAAACTTATAAGAATGTGTGTACTAAAGAGAATTTCAAGATGCAAGCGATTAGAGCGATTATTGTTGCCTTTGTAGCCCTAGCAGCACCCGCGATCATTTGCGCAATACTTTGGGGTGTTATTATGGGTGGGGGTGCTGTTAAAGACTTCTACAATAATACTGTAGGTGGAATTATCAAAGAATATGGCTTATTCGGGTCTAGCCCAATCTATATTAAGGATGATGAACGCCGTGAGCGTATCATGGCTGAACAGCGTAAAGAGTATGAAGAAATACTGGCTCGTAGTGGTAAATCTCCTGCTACCGTTAAACCTGAGGAAGAAGCGGAAACGGTAAGCACTGAGGAACTGACAGGTGCGCCTGAGATTGCCAAAACAGTGAACGAGTGGTCTGTTCAGCAAGCGAAAAACCCGCCTATGTCTCCTATTGCACAAGCAACGGCTTTCTTGAGTTCTATGAAGAGCACTGTGAATGATGGTGTTAAGCATAATGAACTAACAGAACAAGACATTGCAGTGATTACTAAAGCCTTACTTAGCAGCGATATTGAGAAACTTGCAGAACTAGACAAAATCTATGGTCGTAAGAATCTGGTGATTGAAAATGCAGAAGGTGTAACTAAACGCCTGTATGAACGTCCTAATGGCAAACTTGCTGTCCTGACTTTAAGCAAGAAATTGTCCGAAGAACTGGAAGCTGAAAAGGCTAAATAAACCCTATCAGGAATGACTATGGCTATCCAATATACTTTTACTGCCGGGTTTAGCGATTCAAAGCTAAATGATCTAACATTACGCATCAAGGACAAAGATGGCAAAGGTACAACCTTACGATGTACTGGAACCAACTACTATGAAATTGGTTTTTAAATTTCTGAATAATATTTTACCCAATAAAAAACCCGCCATAATTGCGGGTTTTTTTTATTGCCTAAAAATTGGCATTAGGCTTTTTTCTTCTTACTTTGCATATCAAGGAGACGTAAGCTGTAAAACTTATGCAGACTTTTGATCTGGTCAATATGACGTTCCAAAATCTCTTCTTCAATATTGCGTACCAAGCTACTGTTTAACTCATTTTTATCAGCAAATCGGAAATACTCGTCACGCTGTTGTTGAGCATGTTCAGCATCGGTTTTGATTCGGTTGGTATAGAGCGCGTGGTGTGCACGAATAATCCCGGCAAGGTTCTGATAATCGAAATGCTCATTTTGCACTAAATATTTAACGTAGCTTTTGCTGATCGTAGGAAATTCAGTATCCAGAACATCACTGAGTTGCAGTACCAGATTAAGGTCTTTATCAAAACCTGGTGTGGTTCCATTATTTTTGTCCAGAAACATAGCCACGTTGTATTGCTTACAAGCACGGATTACATCAGCAGCTTTATCAAAAAGCTTCTTTCTTGAATCATTGATCAGCTTGATCTTTTTAAGGGTCTTGTGCGAAAACGTGATACCGGTAAGCAGTACCAGACTATACAAGAACATGAAGGTCCAAGTTTCTGCCAAACCACTTTTCCCGAATTGCGCCATCTCAAGAACAAGCAACCAGACTGGAATCGCAACTAAGCCACCCAGATAAAGCAATAGATAAAGAATCTGGTTGGTTCGCCAGGATTTAATATCTTGGTCAATTAACTTGGTGTAATGGGTAAACTGATATAGGTATGTATTTAGACGTTGGAAAAAACCCATATCTTTAGGGTCCATTTCCGGGTCCAGAAGTGAACGGATATTCGCTTCAAAAAATTCATCTGCATCAGGCTTCTTTGTCAATTTCTGCAATACAGCAGATAGACGACTAACGGATGGCTCCGCGTTGATTACAGCAGCATCGTTCTTCATTTCTTATTAATTTCCAAGTGTCGTACACGACTGACCCGCATCATATTATCAGTCTTTTTGCACTGTTAAAACTGCTTATAATTACTCTATAATGTCTGCAAATGACCTGTCAGGCATATATAGATGATTAAAATATTTACGATTTTGGCAACATGCGCCGTATTAGCCGGATGCAGTGTCGAAGTGATCTCGGATAAAGAAGCAATTGAAAGGCTGCATGCAGAAGAAGCAAAAGTGGTATTGGCTGATGCTGAGAAAATGGCAGAATTATTTTCTAATACACCGGTAAACCCTGCTAAAACAGAGGTTAAAGTACCGAATTACAATGAGCATCCGATTTTTGTATCACACGCAAAACGTCTGGTAGATCAAGGTTTGCCGTATGATTCATCCCTATTATTTACAACCCAAGCGTATGAAGAAGCTTTGGCTATCCAGGCATCGTACAAGAAACGTAATTCTGCTCCGCAATCGCATACTGATGAACACGACGATCATGGACATTAACTAGAACAACTGCCTGACAATAAAAAAGTACCGGTGATCGGTGCTTTTTTTATGGGTTAAGCCGGTCTTGGAAATTCGCCGTTGTGAAAAAAATCACTGATTGAATATGTCTTAACAAGACGGCTACCCATTGATTTGAATGTCACGGTATCCCTAGTCAACTCACTTAGCCACTCTTCCTGTGACAGAGGATAGTTTTGAGTGAAGTTACCTGGTGTGAAAATACCAACACAAGGCGCATGATCAGCAGCTCGTGAAGATGGGTATTCAAACACTTCAACTTCTGCCACACGCATTTCAGCACCTAATTGTTGAGCACGACTGTAATTAGATGGATGCGCAATCAAATCATGGTGCTGATCAAATGGCGGGTCCTGTAATCGAATACCCTTCTCTGACTGATAGCCAACTGAGAACATCAAATGTTGTGACTGCATTGATTCCCCAGAATTAGTATCTATATTTTGCAAATAAACAAAACGATAGTAAGCCAATTCAGCCAATGTCGCGTCAACACTACACCCACCATAAAAAATACTCGGCTCATGGGTACGCCCAAATCGAGAACCCCATTCTAACGGTGGATATTGAAACGGTGCTTTTAACAGAATGTGTAGTTCATCTTCTTTAGGTAGGCTTGATACTGCCGATATCTTTTCTTCGATCAAATCTTCAAGTTCAGCCTGTTCACCCAGATTTTCCACAATTTGCCAGGTGGCGATCTGTTCCAGTTTTTTAACCATGCGAAACAGTACACCTGATACTGGAACTATCTGCTCTTCACCGCGACATGCTTTCCAAATGCTGTCCGTAGCTTTCATTCGTTATCCTTATCCTGGCATTGCATCTAAATACTGAACTACATGCACTAGACCTTGAACGGTCTTGATTTGCTGCGCCGGCACACCGCCAGTTGCTTTGTTAGGTGAATTAAGGAAGCGAAGCATCCAATCCTGATTACCGCCGTTGAGTGCGTACACACCACGATATAAGCGAATAAACAACACTGCTAATTCTCCGGCTTTAGAATCCGGGTCCAGATCAGGTTTCTTTTTCAATTTGCTAATTGCAGTACGGTGAACACCAATCACCTCGGCAAGATCAGCTTGATTGATCTTGAGCTGATCGGCTGCATTTAATAAGGCTTTGGAGAGTACAGCTTTCCGATCTACTTTTGGTCTTTCAACAACATCAGACATTTTTGAAGCCCTCTATTTGTGTTGCATATTCACATTATATTGTTAGATTGTGAAAATAGCACAACAACATAGTGACAAATGGTAACTGTCAGAGGCTTTGTTGCATAAAGTCTTTAAAGGTAGAGTTATTCTAAGCCACTCAAATTTAAGGCATAACTTGGGTATGTGGTCGGCCAATTTCCGTAAATTTATTTAATACGGCTACACGAGCATGAATTTCATTTACTTGACTGGGAAAGCTTCTTGTCATTAATTTTTCGCCTAATAATTTGATGCAATGCATCTTGGTTTCAACCAAACTGCGACGGTGATAGCCTGACCATTTTTTCCATAGTGTCCTGCCTAAACGTTCAACGGTTCGAAGTAATTCATTTCGCTCTAGCGAGCTAATCTTTGTATCTTTCCAAGGTTTCGCATTTTTTCTTGGTGGAATCACCGCATGCGCTTGTCGGTCTGCGATTACCTGATGGCATTGCTTGGTGTCATAAGCCCC